>JBDTSA010000164.1:0-5719 GCA_039931335.1 Acidobacteriota bacterium | reverse complement strand
TCCGCCCTGGTACGGAAGATTTACCCCGGCCGAATCGACGAGATACACGATCGGAACGCGATTGCGCATCGCGATCTCTTGGGCACGCAGGATCTTTTTTATCGTCTCCGGGTACCACGCACCCGCTTTGATCGTCGCGTCGTTCGCCACGACGACGCACTCCCGGCCCTGAATTTTCCCGACGACCGTCACGACCGCTGCGGCCGGTGCCTGGCCGTTGTATTCGTCGTACGCGACAAGCAAGCCGATCTCCTGGCTGAATTTGTCCTTATCAAGCAGCAGATCGACACGCTCGCGAGCGGTCAGCTTTCCCTGTTTGTGGATCTTTTCGATCTTCTCCGGCCCGTTGGCGGAGGCGAGAGTTAGGTGTAAGTTTCATTCGTAGCTTTGCGACTTTGCAACTTTGCGGGAAACCAGCGGGTAATTTCCCGCAAAGCCGCAAAGTCGCAAAGGAAGAATAAAGAGACCCAAGTTAATTTCACCTAATACTAATATTCGAAACGCTCGAATCACTGACGGTCGGACTATCCAAGCTGACAACACGAATCCGCGCTCGCCGCGTCGCCCGCCCGCCGACGGTGATCGCTTCAGCGCCATCATTCGGCGTCGATGCGATGAGTGTTTCCCAGTTTGTGCTTTCGTCGCGCGAAATATCGATACGAACATTCCCCGCGATACTGTCCGACGTCCATGTCAGGATGCGCGACACGAGTCGCGGCAAAGCTTCCCCGCCGTTGTAGCTCAAGAGCATGATGCTAGATCCGCTGTATCGATATGCGGCGATCGTGTCCCCCGTATTGTTTATCGACCGGGCATTGTCCCGCGCGTTATTGATGCCCGTTGGAGCGTTATTAAAGATCACGTTCGGATTCGAGAAGTATGCGACGCGGGTGCACCCAGATGTGCAGGGATCGACGTACGACATCACCGTTCGATAACTGCCGTTAACATAGTGACCAAATCCGTATGGGAATGTTGGGCCGGAACCGTTCTCGGGATTGTGTTGACTTCCCATGTTGTGCCCGAGCTCGTGCGCAAAGCTCAAGTTCCCAACGGCGCAGCTTCGTGCCGTGACAGTAAACGCGTTGTTCTGATTTCCGCCGGCACCGCCCATCAGATATCCGATACCGCACACGCCGCTCACCTCGCTGATCTCCGAGACGAGGTCCGCGTTATGTGCATTGCGAAGCGTCGCGATCGACGCATCGGCTCGCAGGTTGCTGAGATCTGTGCTCGAGTTCCCGCTCTCGGCATATAGATATTCTTGCGAATGCACCATCCGAAGCCGCTGACGGATCTTGCTGTTGATGTAAGCCGTGTTCGCCGCATCGACCGCCGCCTGTGCATGTGCTTGCGCCTGTGCATCGCCGCCGAGTATATTCTTTGTCGCGGTCGTATAAACGACGAGGACATCTATCCGGTCCGCCGAATCGAACCCCGCCAGATTGTTAGGCGCAGACGTCCGCACACTGCTTTCGTCGCCTTTCAACCCGCCGCCGCAAGCTGGAAATCTTGATTGATCGAGCTCGACAAGAAAATGCTTATCGCCGCGCGGAACGATCTCATAAACGGCGTAGAATCCTTTGCGGAACGTGACGATCGCATCACCGTCGACACTCGCGTATTTGATCCTTCCGCGCCACGTAATATCGTCAGCCGAGCGCGTCTCCGTCTCAGTGACCGCGGCTTCGACAAATTTGCCGTCGAAGAGCGGGAGCGTCAATCGAGCCTGCTGCTTCAACTCTTGTCCGCTAGAACCAAAAGTTATTTCAGCTTCGCGGACAGAGGCAATCGAGGATTTATCGGCGACAGCCTTTCCGTCTCCTTGAATCGTGTAGAGGGTGGAAGTAAGTTTCTGAGCCGCAGATCGCTGCGGGATACTGAGAGCCGAGTAAATAATCAGTGCGAAAAGCCCAAGAATAGAAGAATGCTTCAACATACTATTTCTCTCCGATCACAAATGTCGGGACCATCCCGCCGCCGCTCGAAACATTTGCGAGTTCCGAGCTCGAAAGACGTGTAAACGCTGAACCGACCACACCGTTAAAGAGTAGAGGATCAAGATCGACCAACTGCTCGACCATGCCCCATTTACCGAGATCGTCGAACATCATCGGAAACATTTCTTTTGCGGTTTTGACGCGTTCCTGTACGAGATAGTCGCCATTCGACAACGCTGTCTGGATCGCCGCATCCCACTCCGCCGGGGTCGAGTTCCACCCGATATAGATTCCGTGACCACCGTAGTCGTCGTTCGGCTTGAGGACGAGCTTTGATGAATTCTCGCGCGTCCATGCAACGAGATCGACCTCTTGGTTTTGGATGTCGACGGAATCCCCGGTTCTGACGGTCGAGCGCTCGGCTCTGAATCTTCGCGTCCAGGGAATATGGGATTTGATCGCATTCAGTTCGGCATCGTTAAAAAGGTGTGCGTATCTTTCATTCGTGAGAAGCGCAAAGATCGCTTTCTTGTGGACGAGCTTTCCCCGAAAGCTATTTACCATGCAAACCGCTCCGGCCCGGTATGCGTCGAGCAATGCCGTCTGCTCATTCATGATCGGAAGATATTCGTTAACGAGCAGACGCTTGTACACAATGTCAATGACGACCGAACCGAAGTAGAGCTTCCCGTCGGCAAATTCCAATTCACCTGGTGAGCAGATCACAGACGTGTAACCTTGTGATTCGAAATACTCACGAAACAGCTCGAACTCTTTCTGCGTCGGAAGGTCCTTCAGGTCGACGATCGCTATCGTCGGGTTTCTTTCAGGCTTGCGGCCAAGAAACTCGGTGTAGCAGTCAAGCAATACCCGCAGCAACTTTGAACGGCCATCAAAACCGCGGACCGTGTATCGCTCCGCAAATTTTTTCATGACGGGCATCGTCTGAAAGATCTCGGTCGCCGAGTCCGCATACGCGATGCCGGCCGGACTCTCACCGTTGAGCTCGACAAAACTATACGTACCGTCGATGAGAAACGAATCAAGCCGTGCCGTCGGCGAAACCTGTTTGTAACCCGGATCGATCTTCACCAACTCTTTTTCGATCTCGGTTACGCCAAGTTCATCAAGCAATGCGTCGTCTGCTACAGCGGCATCCTTGACCTTCTGTAGCGCACTCCAAACGGTTTCGCACGCTGCAGTCGCCAAACGCCAATCATCCTCGGTTACAAAGTGCGGTCTGAGATATGGCGACAACGGCCTTCCACCAAAGATCAATTTGTTGCGCTCGAGTCCGTCGTGAAGAATTCGAAAAGACGATTCAGCTAGCTCGGCATCGTCGAGGAGCTCGTGATAGTAAGCTACGGCTTGTTTGAGCATAAAATTACGACAGGCTTTCGCGCCTGTCGAAGAAGAACAGACTGGAAAGTCTGTTCTACCTATTTCGACATCTCGACGATCTCGTCGAATTCTTTTTCTGTTACAGGCGAAACGGACAAACGCGAAAGTCTGACTAGCTTCATCTCCGAAAGTTTCGGGTTCGCCTTGATCGCCGCAAGCGTCACCGGATTTCTCACCGGCTTACCGGCCTCGAGCTCGACCGCGACCCACGATCCTTCGTCTGCGGTCGGGTCCGGAAACGCCGCCTTCGTGACCTTAGCAAATCCAACGACGGCTTTTTCACCGCCCGAGTGATAGTAGAAGACCTTGTCACCGACTTTCATCTCTTTGAGATTGTTCCGGGCAGTAAAGTTCCGCACACCGGTCCAATCGGTCTTGCCTTCCTTCTGAAAATCTGAGAACGAGTAAGACTCCGGTTCTTGTTTGACTAGCCAGTAATTCATAGTAGTAAATAGTGAATCGTCAATCGTCAATAGTTATTTCTGGTTCTTCGATTTCAAGTAACTAGACAAACCTGTCAGCATCCGTCCGATTTCATCGAGTTTTGCCGAAATTTCATGCATCTCCTTTTCTCGCAGATAATCCAAACGATGAGCGATTAGAAGTTCCGTTTCCACCTCGCTCGCCGAGCCCTGAGCAATCGATAAAAAGTTGACGAACTCCTTCGATGATTTGCGGCCGGCTCCCTCCGCTATATTTGCCGCAATTGAAACCGACGCTCGTCTAATCTGACTTGTTAAACCAAATCGTTCATCTCTGGGGAAGCGTTCGGTTACGCTGTAGATGTCCACCGTAAAGGCGACAGCCTTTTTCCAAACATCGAGGTTATGATGGGGTCGCATGGGAGATGCTCCTCACTATTTACGATTCACGATTTACTATTTACCTTTTTGCGCTTCCGCCGCTTTCTTATTGAGCCACTTCGCCCAGCGCTCGATCATCGGCCGGAACGGTTTGAAGAGCTTTCCGCGAATGCTGCCCTGCGATTGTTGCTCGCTCCAGGAGCGCAGATTCTTCTCGGCGTATTGCCGGATCTGCGGTTCAAGATTTTGCTTTTTGACGGAGTGCTTGAGCGTCAAGTGATAATGCTGTCCGACAAGCGAGAATATCAGGCCGGCGAGATTGCCTTTGAACGAGCTTTTCGCCATCCACTTCTTGGCAAAGCCTTCGGTTGGCTGGAGCAGCGCACCCATCGACATCTCGAGCCACGCTCCCTGATTTCCCTGCTTCGGATGATAGAGTCCCGGAAGGTCGCCCTTCATCGGAACGTTCAAGTTCTTCAGTCGCGGGTCGTTGATAAAATCGACGAGTTTCACCTTCTCAATTCCGCGAAGGTGTTCGATCGGAAGATAGTCCAAAGCCTTCTTTATATGAGCTTCCGTGTAGGCCGGAAGATCGATCGTCGCCTGATTCTCGATCTTAACTTTTGTAACTTTTGCAGTCTTTTGTCCTGCAGTCTGTATTGCCATAACTTTGCTGTAGATTGTAATTGGAAAGGCCCGATTAGTAAATTCTGCGACATTAGTGTGGACGAAGCGCAACACAAGGGTGTCGGGTCGGTATCAGGATCGTGACCGGGCCTTCCCGTTGTCTTTCTTTGTGTCCTTTGCAACCCGGGCGTGAAATAGGGGGTTTTCTTTACGCAGAGCGCGCAAAGTACCGTCGCAAAGCCCTGCCGCTCGAACCGTGGCACAAGGGTTGTTAATGATTTCGCGGCACTAATTGCTTTTCATGAATCAAACGACAATCTCACGGGAAATCTCAACGGTCGGAGTGGGTCTGCACACCGGCGTCGAAGTGAATCTGAAACTCAAACCGGCTCCGGAGAATACCGGCTATGTGTTCGTGCGGACGGATCTCGACAACTTCGAGATCCCTGCTTCGGCCGAGTACATCTCGCACTGCAGTTACGCAACGACGCTGATGCGTCGGGGCGTAGTGCTTTCGACATGTGAGCACCTGCTCTCGGCGCTACGAGGCAGCGGCGTCGACAATTGTTTTATCGAGCTGGACAACATTGAGATCCCGATCATGGATGGTTCGAGCGAGGATTTTCTTGAGCTGATAAGCACCGCCGGCATTGTAGAACAGGACGCACCCCGCCATCATTTTCGCGTCCTCAAAAAGGTCGAGCTTGATCAGGACGGCCGTCGGATGTCGATCGAGCCGTCGGACAAGTACGAGATAGAATGCGTCATCGATTTTGCTCATCCTTTCATAAACAAACAGTCTCTGCATTTTGTCTTCGATAACGGCTCGTTCGGTCGCGAGATCGCGTCGGCGCGTACGTTCGGCTTTACAACGGAGATCGAGATGCTTCGCAAAGCGAATCTCGCACGCGGTGGATCTTTGGACAACGCCATCGTACTGACACCGGA
>JBDTSA010000163.1:0-5729 GCA_039931335.1 Acidobacteriota bacterium | reverse complement strand
CCGGATGAAAGAGCGACTGACGTTTGACGATGCGCTCTCTATCGCTGTCCAGACCGCAGAAGCACTGTCGGCTGCGCACCAGGCCGGCATCGTCCACCGCGATATCAAGCCAGAGAACATAATGGTCCGGCCGGATGGATACGTTAAGGTCCTGGATTTCGGGCTCGCGAAGCTTAGCGAGTTCATGGAGCTGAGCGGCGAGGACGAAACAAAGAAGTTGGTCAAGACAAATCCGGGAGTGGTCATGGGGACTGTTTCGTATATGTCTCCTGAGCAGGCGCGGGGTAAGGCGACCGACGCCCGATCGGACGTGTTCAGCTTCGGGATCGTGTTGTATGAAATGCTCACGGGTCGGATCCCGTTCGGCGGCGAAACCGTGACGGACATACTGTCGTCGATAATCAGTACCGAACCCCCATCGGTAACATCCCTTGCTCCGCATCTGCCGCGCGAACTCCAGCGAATCGTTCAGAAAACACTCAAGAAAAAGCGCGACCAACGCTACCAATCGACCCGCGACCTGCTCGGTGATCTGAAAGAATTGCGCGACGAGCTCCGCGTCGAAGCGATGCTCGAGCAGACGGCAGTTCCAAATCCCCCTGCCGACTCGGGTCCAACGACGACTACTCCGCGGTACGCGACCAGCTCAGGCGGAGGCACTCGCGATTCGATCCTCCTAACCGAGTTTGAGAATACGACCGGCGAGACGATCTTTGACCAGACGCTGAAGATGGCGCTCGCATTTTTACTCGGCCAATCTCCTTTTCTTGATATCGTCCCAGACTCGCGCGTCAGCCAGACGCTTCGACTGATGGGGAGAAAGGCGGACGAGCGCGTTTCGAAAGAGCTCGGCGAAGAGATCTGCATGCGTCAGAACCTGAAGGCGTTCATCACCGGAACGATAACGAGTTTCGGTCAGACCTACGTGCTAACGCTTGAGGCGGTCAACGCGCGCACGAACGAAAGCCTCGGACGCGAATTCGAACAGGTTAGTTCGCGCGAGGAGGTCCTCAATGCGCTGACGCGGGCTGCCACTGGCCTCCGCGAAAAGCTGGGTGAGAGCCTGAACTCAATAGAGAAGTTCAACGTGCCGGGTGAATCGATAACGACTTCTTCGCTCGAGGCACTGAAGATCTTCGTGCTCGGGCGGGAGCAGATCGTCAACGGACGGCAGTTCGAGGCGATCCCGTTCTACAGAAAAGCGCTTGAGATCGACCCCAACTTCGCCCTGGCTTACACCGAGCTTGCTGTAGTTTACCGCAACACTGATCAGTGGAAACTCGCTGCCGAAATGACTGAAAAGGCGTATGAGCTTCGCGAGTCGGTGAGCGAGACGGAAAAGCTGCGAATCACTTACTACTATCATAATTTTGTCCAGGGTGAGATGGACAAGGCGACTGCCACGCTCGAGCTTTGGCGCAATACGTACCCAAACTTCGTTGTGTCGTATGTGAGTCTTTCCGACTCGATGGAGCGGCTTGGACAATCGGAGAAGGCCGTGGCGTTCGCTCGCGATGGGATACGCATCGACCCGAACTACGCGACCATCTACATGAATCTTGTCGAATCGCTCGTCTCTCTTGGTAACTATGAAGAGGCTAAGGAGACTTGCCGGTCGGCGTTCGAACGGAAGTTGGACGGCACGTATTTTCATCTCTTCCCGCTCATGATCGGGTATATCGAAGAGGATCCGGTCGCAGTCGCTGAGAACCTGCGATGGTTCGCCGGACGCGACGACGAATATATCGCGTTCGATGTGCAGGCCGGAGTCGCTGGTTTCAAAGGTCAATGGCGAACGGCCCAGGATTTCTCGCGCCGCTCGATCGACCTTGCAAGCCGAACGAACGCTCGCGAGGTTGCGGGAAAGTACGCTGCTGAGCAGGCCTTGCGGATCGTGTTCTGGAGTTCTGGAACGGGTCTGCCTGCGAACGACGATGCTCAGCTCCGAACGGTATTGAATGCGCAGGCAAATAAGGCAATCAATTTAGAAAAAGGTCAGCGGGTCGCCTTTACCGTCGCGCTTGCTCTCGCGGTGGCGGGTCTCTCCAATGACGCCACAGTGTTGGTCGACGAGTTGGTTTCTGCTCGGCCGAAGGACACGTTGCTGATCCACCTTTGGGTGCCGATGATCAAAGCCGCACAATGGCTCCAGGCTGGCAAAGTGAAAGAGGCGATCGAAGAGCTCGAGATAACCGAGCGTCTTGAAAAAGCTGGTGAATTCTTCCCGCAGTATCTCCGCGGTCTCGCGTATCTTAAGCTTGGCAACGACCGGGATGCGGCCCGCGAATTTGATAAGATCCTCAATTTCCGCGGCGAAGCTCCGCTCTCTTCTCTCTACCCGCTTGCACAGCTCGGCAAGGCTCGGGCGACAAAGCAAAAGGCGGACTACGAAAAGTTCTTTGAGCTTTGGAAGGACGCCGACAAAGACATGCCGGCGCTAGTTGCCGCTCGGTCCGAGTACGAGGCTCTTGCTTAGTTCTTCAAATGGTTGCGTTCTAATTGATGATCGATGAACTCCATGCACTCGGGCGTCAGCTTCTCCACGGGTAAGGTCATATACCCGCGCTTCGCATAAACAAGAAGCCAAACATCGGGGAACTTAAGTAATTCCTCAAACACGATCCATTTAATATTCGATGAGCCGACATCCGATTCAGTTTGGACGCCGTCGGCGTTGAATCGAATTGTCACCGTCGGGTCGTCGGCTTTATCAAAAAACCCCTCAGCGGAACGAAGACGCGCAAAATATATCCACGAAAAGAATGTGATGATAACTGCGATCGTTGCCGCAATGAAAGTGAGTATCCAATCCCACGAACCGACCACGTACCTGTAGAAGAAAGCCAATACGAAAAGCAACGCGATCGCCACGAATACCTGGCGCAGTCGTTGGACCATGAACCTATTGAGCGAACGTCGAACCAATGGGCGGTCATATCTGATGGTTGCAGAATGTGACATGTACAGATCAGCCTAATTTTTCATCAAGTCGATAAACCGGCTAACCAACTACTCCGAAGTACTTTTTAGTTCGCCGCGTTGCAGCTCAATTCGTTTTTGCGACGGCGACCTGTTGATCGCTCCGTACATTTACGGGATCGGTCAATGAAGATAGAGTGACGGGCTTTGGCGAGAGAGATCGGCGATGACCAGGTTGGCGACTGCCTTGCAGGTCTCAGATGCCCACATACCACGCCCAGCCGTTCTTTGGGTTACCTTTGTCGCCGCCGTCGTCGAGACTCTCGGTGACGACGATACGCTGGAGGTATTTCATGCTCTTGTAACCAAGCTGGCGCTCGACACGCAGCCTGATTGGAGCGCCGTGGGGCAACGGCAAGGGCTGGCCGTTCATACCATAGGCGAGTAATGTCTGCGGGTGAAGTGCATCTACCATATCAATGCTGTCAGCCCAATCGTCATAGGAATAGAAACTCACAAATCTAGCCGAGGGAAGTAATCCCGCGGCATCGAGAACGCGGCTGAGCGGCACACCTGTCCATTGGGCGATCGCGGACCATCCCTCTTCGCAGACGTGTTTGGTGATCTGGGTGCGGGATGGGAAACTGCGAAGCTGATTCAACGAGAACCCGCCCGGCCGGGCAACAGCACCTTCGACTAAAAGCCGCCAATCGACAAAACCGTTCGCTTGAAGCTGACGATATTCGTTACTAGGGTTTTTGTTATTCGGGTCACCTGGGTCGACCGTGCCGGTTGCTGGAAACGACGAGATATCCTTAAGGTCATACTCCCGGGCCAGAGCCTGCTCCGGCAACAAAGACCTCTGAGCTGCGTACGTGAGATTATCGCCAACTCTCAGGCAATTACCATAAGTAGGGGGCATCTCGCGGGAGCATGATGAAAGGGCCAGCCCAGCTACTCCAGATAGTCCGGCGATCAGCATCTCGCGACGTGTGATCAACCTATCATTCTTCATGTTTTACCCCCAGTGTCATGCCGCGCATCTGCGCTCTAAAACCAGACGCAATGATCATGACGATATGCATTATCAGGAAGACGACCAAAACGATGAATGAAAGAAAGTGGATCGTTCGAGCTGATTGATATCCGCCGAATACATCGAGCAGGAAAGGAAATGCGGCGGTGACCGCAGGTGCCATAGCGATCCCGGTGATGAACATCATCGGGAGTCCAATGAAGATCACGCCCACATATGTGCTCTTTTGCAGGAATCCATAAGCAGGTCCGCCATTTGCTCGTGGTATGCGAAAACGCAAGTGATTCTGGATTTCAAGCCTGATAGAAGATTGCGAGATTTGCGCACGAGACGGCAACAAATTCCGTCGGAAATGCCCGGAGATGATCCCAAACAGCAGATACGGTAAACCGGTCGTCACGAGTACCCACCCCGCCAGAAAGTGTAGGCTACGGCCCCAGCCATTCTGGTTGAAAATATCGTAAGTACGATTAGAGCTGATGAGGCCAGCATTATCTAAAAAGACCACACCCTTTGATTGCCATCCGTTGTGCTGATAATTGCGGCTAATAGGAAGCTCGACGATCGGTTTTGTCAAATCGTTTCCCACTTCACCCCAGTAAAGCCGCGGGTGGACCATCAATATCATGACTCCGGTGTATGCCAGCGTTAGAAAGCCTAAGGTGATCAGCCAATGGGATATGCGAACCCATCGGGTGTGCAAAATTGGTCGTCCGGCATTGGATGTTTGTATGGGTTGGTCCATCGTTTTTTAGCGCCGAGGACAACAAATACGACTTCTAACAATTAGCTAATGAATATAGCGCGATATTTCGATTATCCAAAAATAAACCGATCATTGTCCGGCTTGGGCCAACAGATCTACGAATCTTTCGAAAAGATATTCCGAATCGTGCGGTCCAGGAGCCGATTCCGGATGATATTGAACCGAGAAGACCGGCAGCGTCTTGTGCCGAAGACCGGCGACGGTTTGATCGTTGAGGTTGACGTGAGTGATCTCGATTTCCGCCGGAAGGGATTCGGCATCGAGAGCAAAACCGTGATTGTGCGCCGCGATCTCGATCTTACCTGTCGTCAGATCTTTGATCGGTTGATTACCGCCGCGATGACCGAACTTAAGTTTGTAAGTCTCGCCGCCGAACGCCGAGCCGATCAGTTGATGGCCGAGACAGATTCCGAAGATTGGCGTCTGACTTTGAGCAAGCTTCTTGATCTCCTCAATCACACTCTTCATCGAGGCCGGATCGCCCGGGCCGTTCGACAGAAAGATCCCGTCCGGCTTTAGAGCCATCACGTCGCTCGCCGATGTGTCGGCGGGAACGACCGTAACCCGACACCCGAATTTCGAAAACTCACGCAGGCTATTTGTCTTTACACCGAAGTCATACGCGACGATATGGAAGATTTCGGATTGCGGATCTGGGATTGCGGATTCTGTTTCATCCGGCGCACCTGCGAAGTGTTCGCCTCCATAGACGTAACTTTTTCCGATCGTAACCGCGCTTGCCAGTTCACGATTCGCCATCTCCGGCGATGCGAGTATCTTCTCCAACAGCGCCTTAGGATCGGTTTCAACCGTTGAGATCCCGGCACGCATCGCGCCTTTGTCACGGATGTGGCGTACGAGCGCACGCGTGTCGATGTGCTCGATGCCGACGATATTGTTACGTTTCAGATAATCGTCAAGTGATTCCGTCGAGCGCCAATTCGAAGCGATGCGGCTCGATTCCCGGACGACGAAACCTTCAACCCAAGGCCTCCGCGATTCGACATC
>JBDTSA010000162.1:0-5735 GCA_039931335.1 Acidobacteriota bacterium | reverse complement strand
GTATGCGGACGCGATCGCCGGGATCGCTCCGGTGCAGGAAGAATTCAAGTCGATCATCGATCACAACGCGAATCTGACATTCGATTCGGAAATGCGCGTCGATCTCGGAAACCGCGAAGTGCGGATCATGCATCTCGGACGCGGCAACACG
The DNA here is from genome assembly GCA_039931335.1 of Acidobacteriota bacterium. GTDB lineage: Bacteria > Acidobacteriota > Blastocatellia > Pyrinomonadales > Pyrinomonadaceae > OLB17. The sequence goes on along the minus strand of JBDTSA010000162.1, from coordinate 5,584 downwards.
GCCGGCGACGCAATAATTTTCTTACCGAAGGAAAAGATCATCATGACCGGCGATCTGGTTGTCCATCCAGTGCCCTATATGTTCGGAGGCTATCCGAAAGATTTTGGCGTCACGCTCAGACGGCTCGATCAACTCGATTTTGAAACGATGGTACCCGGCCACGGCGAGGTGATGCGAAACGAAGCCGCACGAGCTTATGTTCGGCTGCTCATTGATTTCATCGAAGCCGTCACTCAGCAAGTCAGTATCGAGACCCACCGGCTCGGCAGCGGTGCGGCAAATCTGCCCGCCGTCCGCGACGCCGTAATGAAAAATATCGATGTCGTCTCGTGGCGGCGCAAATTCGCCGGTGACAGCAAAGACGAGCAGGACGCGTTCGACACGACCTTCGCCGCTATGATCACCGCGGCTCATGGAGAAATAAACGGGCGATAGAAAAGAGACTTTATGAGAAATCGAATTTTTGTAGTTTGGATTTTCGTATTTTTCTTATTTCTTGGTGGCGTCGTTCAGACACTTGCGCAAAGTAACCCGGCCGATAGAGCCGTTCCGACATGGAACAATAGCGGCAGGATCTATTTCAAAACCGGCCAAAAAGGTGAAGGTGAAGTTTATTCCGTAAAAGCCGACGGAACGGATCTCAAACCATTCATTACCGTTCCCGGTGAAAACTATTCCCCGAGATGGTCTCACGATGGAAAGCACGGCGCCTTAATGAGCGAGCGCGACGGCGACTATGAGATCTATTCGATCAACGCGGACGGAACCAACGAAAAGCGGCTCACCTTTAATAAGGGCAACGATTGGGATCCTTCGTGGTCGCCCGATGGAAAGTGGATCTAGATGGATGGATACGCTGACAAGATGATTAAGTACCTCGGCCTGTTATTTCTATTGATGGTTCTCAACCCGTTCTCGATGCGAATCGCTCAGGCGCAGCCGGTGCAAGGTCTGTCGATTCCGCCGGACTCACCACGGTGGCTTTTGGAGGGGGAGGCCAAACCGGCAGAATATCTCGGGAGAAAAACTCTGTATCTCAATGGCGGGGCCGCAACTCTTAAAGATTTGGAAATGCGAGACGGCGTCATCGATGTCGATGTCGCGACGCCGGCGAGCCGCGGATTTTTTGGCATCCAGTTCCGATTGTCCGCCGACGACAACAACGGTGAATGGGTCTATCTTCGACAGCATAAATCCGGCTACCCCGATGCGATGCAGTACACTCCCGTGCTCAACACCGGACTCAACTGGCAGATCTATAGCGGCCCCGGTTTCACCGGCCCAGTCGATATCCCAAAGGACGAATGGTTCCATATGCGCCTGGAGGTCGTGGGAGCCCAAGCGAAGCTCTACGTAAAGAATATGGAGAAGCCGGCACTTGTCATGAATGACTTGAAGACTGGAATTGAGAAAGGACGGGCGGCTCTCGCGGTGCTGACCGGTGCAACGTATTTTTCGAATTTTGAACTGCGCGAAACGCCTGCCGCTCGGTGGGAGCGCCGACTTCCGCCGATGCCCGCCGGCACGATTACCAAGTGGAGTTTGTCGCCTTCATACGACGCGATCGCACGCGATCTTGAACGCCCGCTGTCCCTCACGGAACAGGAAACCATCAAATGGCAAGAGGTCGAGGCGGAATCGCCGGGCTTTGTAACTATTAACCGTTATCGCGAAAGTCCGCATCCGCGGGTGACATTTGCGAACGACTTCTCAAAACGCCTGGAACCCCAGCCGGGAATGAAGGTCGTATACGCACGGGCGAGTATCGTGTCCGAGAGCGACCGGACCGCGAAACTTTACATTGGTTATAGCGACGACGTCAGCGTATTCGTGAACGGCGCGATCCTCTACCGCGGCCGGAGCGCCCAGAATTTCCGCGATCCCGGATTTCTGGGAATCGTAAACAGCGAGAACGACGCCGTGTACATTCCGTTGAAGAAAGGACGGAACGAGTTGATGCTCGCGGTTAGTGAGCTCGGGGGCGGGTGGGGATTTATTTGCCGCATTGCGGAATAGCACATGTTACGGACAAGCAAGATCGGGTGGATATCGATAGCGTGGCTGATTGCGGTATTTGCGCCTTTGGGGATCGCGGGGCAGCGAACAGCGTCTACCAACGAAATGGCGCGCATCCCTGGCGGAACGTTCGGCACGTCGGGTTTCGATGCGCGGCGAACGCACGATAAATTGGGAGGTACACAAACTTGCAAAGATACTTTTTTATAATTCTGACGTTCCTCGCGATCGTCGCCGGTTCTGTCGCCGCGGGAGTGGCTCAACAGACACCCGACAACAAGCAACTTAACGAATTAGCTGACGCTGAGCGAGCGTTCGCTTCGTATACCGTCAAGGAAGGTTTTCGCGACGGCTTCATCAAATTCTTCGCTGAAGATGGTATCGGATTCGGGCCCCATCCGGAACGCACACGGGAACAGTTAATGAAATTGCCTCCCGCGACCGGCCCGCGACGAGTGATATTCAACTGGGCCCCGATGTTCGGCGATATTTCAGACGCAGGCGATCTCGGCTACACGACAGGTCCCGTGCTTTATACAGACGCTGTCGACAGTTCCAAACCGCCCCGCCATGGGCTCTACTTCTCTGTCTGGCAGAAGCAGGCGGATGGAACGTGGAAGGTTGCCGTCGACATGGGGGTCGATACTCCAAAGGCCGTTGCCCCGATAGATACGAAATTTACGCCAGCCGAAGAGGTGGGCCGAAGGAGGCCAAACCCGCTGAAAGGAACTCCGAATGATGACTACCGAAAACTCGACGGTAATCTCTCGAGTGCTATTGCAAAGATCAGCCCAGCGGCCGGCTATGGCTCGTATCTCGGCCGGCAATTTCGAGTGCATCGCAAAGGAGTAATGCCGGCGACGCAGTCCTCGGAACTTGCACCGTTGCTGAACGCCGCGACCAAGTTCGAGATCATCGATGGCAAGATTGCGTCATCGGGTGATCTTGCGTTCACCTACGGGAAGTACACGGCAGATTTTGGACAATCCGTGACCGAAGCGGGTTACTACGTACACGTCTGGAGACGGAACGCGGACTCGAAATGGCAGCTGGTAGCAGACGTTCAAAATCCGCTGCCAAAATCAGACAAATAATATTATGCGGATTGGAACGGTGAAGAAAATATTCTTAGTTGTCTTGATGGCTCTCATTTCCTTAGCGGCCGTGTCGGCGCAGACGACGGCGTTCGTCGGCGTAAATGTCATCCCGATGGACCGTGAACGCATATTGGCGAACCAGACGGTCATCGTTCGTGATGGTCTGATCACCGAGATCGGCGATGCCAAAAAGATAAAAATTCCGAGAGGCTCGGTTCGAGTCGATAGCAGCGGAAAGTATCTGATGCCGGGCCTCGTCGATATGCACACGCACATGCTATCGGACGACGACTTCCCTGATTCGCTCGCCGAGGATGAGCTGCGCGTGATGGTCGCGAACGGCGTGACGACGATCCGTTTTATGATCGGAACACCTGAGCAACTGATCCTTCGCACGCGTTCGGCAAAGGGTGAGATCGTCTCTCCGACGATCTTCAGCGCTTCGCCGCATCTCACCGGACGCGAGCAAGGAAACGATTTTGTCGTCAACACACCCGACGAGGCCCGTGATGCGGTTCGCAAATCGAAAGCCGCGGGCTACGATTTCATAAAAGTAACGACATTCATCAAACCGGAAGTTTACGAAGCGGCAGTCGATGAGGCGGCAAAGAACGGGATCCGCGTGGTCGGTCATGCCGATAGCCGGTTCGTCGGTGTCGAACGCGCGTGGAAGGCAAAGCAGCAGATCGAGCATCTCGACGGTTATATGGAGATGCTGCTCCGCGACGACGCTCCGATGAAGGGCTCGGTATCCGATCTATACATCTACAACCTCGATAACTGGAAGAGCCTCGACTACATCGATGAGAGCAAGATCGCAGAGGTAGCTCGAAAGACGGTCGCGTCGAATCCGTACGTCGATCCGACGCAGCACTTCATGAAGAACACATTTGGTCTGCCGCGGAGCGAAGACTCGATCCGCGCCCAGCCCGATTTTCGTTTCTATCCGCACAAGATCCAGGAACGCTATCTCGAATTTCAGAAGAAGACGCGTCTCAATCAGGTGCCGCCCGAAACGCGTGCAAAATGGGTCGGCTATCGCGACAAATTGATCAAGGCGATCTACGACGCCGGTGGAAAGATCATGGCGGGTTCCGATACGGCAGAGTTTCTGTGGCTATACGGATTCACTGAGCATCGCGAGTTGAAGGCGTTGAAGGATGCGGGCCTGCCGAATTATGCAGTGCTTGCCGCTGCGACTCGTAACCCGCACGAGTATCTCGGAACGATCGATAAGGTCGGAACTATCGAGAAAGGAAAACGCGCCGACTTAATCCTTTTGAACGCGAATCCGCTAGAGAATATCGCGGCGACCGAAAATCGCGCCGGTGTCATGCTCAAAGGAAAATGGTATGAGCAGGCGGAACTCAATCGCTGGCTCGACGAGATCGCGCCGCGAATGCACGCGGGCTATGAAGCCGATGATAAACGCGCCGCCGCGGAAATTGAAAAGCTCGGCGGGAAGGTCGAGTTCAATGCGGACCGCGAAGTTGTGAAGATCGATCTTCACGGCGCGAAGATAACGGACGCGGATCTCAAGCTCCTCGAACATTTCACTGAGCTCGAATGGCTCGACCTTCGCATCACGCCCGTCAGCGACGAAGGCGTCACGCACCTTGCAGGCCTCCGAAAGCTAAAATTCCTAAACTTGTTTCGCACGAATCTTTCGGACAAAGGCCTCGGAGATCTCCGCGGATTAATCAATCTCGAGACGCTTTTGATCGGCAGCACGAAGATTACCGATAGCGGGCTGCAAAATCTCGAGCGGTTCTCGAAGCTGCGAAAGCTCAGCGTATTTCGCACCGCGGTTTCGGATGCCGGTTTACAATCGATCGAAAAACTTACATCGCTCGAGGTCCTGCTGATTGGCGAATCGAAGATTTCGGAAAGCGGTGCGAAGTCGCTCCAGGAGAAGATGCCGAAACTCAAGTTCGCCGAGCAGACCTAGATAAACGTCGCGCGTCTCGCCGTATAAGGACCAATTCTGAAGATCATGAATCGAATTTTATTTACGTCACGAGCCGAAGTAGCGGAAAGCATGACAAGAACCGTTACCATTTTTGTATTGAGTATTGTCCTGATGACATTCGTCTCCGGCCAGAAACCCGACGCCCGGCGCGGCTCCGCCGAAGAACCGATTCGTGCGGTGCTGCAGGTAACTGCGGAGGGATGGAACGCCGGCGATCTCTCAAAATACCTTTTCGCGTACGTGCCTGAGGCGACCGAAATGCTTTCGACTGGACCGGCCGGAGGCGTCGAGGCAATAGAGAAGACGATGAAAGAGGGGTTCTGGAAAACCGGACGACCGATACAACAGTTGCGGTACGAGAACATCGTCGTCCGCATGCTTGGTAAGGAGAATGCGCTCGTGACCGGGCAGTCTATTTTGTCGGGAGCCGAGCGGCCGGACCGCAATGGATGGTTCACTACCGTTTGGACAAAGACAAAGGCGGGTTGGCGGATGATCCATG
>JBDTSA010000161.1:0-5736 GCA_039931335.1 Acidobacteriota bacterium | reverse complement strand
TTCATATGCATCGATCGCCTTCTCGCGCTGGTTGTCGGCGAAGTACGCGTTACCTAGTAAGTAAAAACCATCTGACGAATCCGGATTCTTCTTGACGTAATCGAGCATTCCGACGACGGCCTGCTTGTAGTATTTCGTCGCCTCGTCCGGCTTTCCCGTCAGGTCATACGCGCGTGCAAGATAAAAATAGGTCTCACCGTCATTCGCATTGCGCTTGAGTGCGTTGTTGCACTCCCGTATCGCCATATCCGGTTTCTTAGCGTCGTTATACGCCCGGCAGAGATATGTATAGGCCAAGTAGCGATCGGGCAAAAATCTAATTCCTGCCTGAGCCGCCTGGATCGCCTCGTCGTTTCTGTCCGCGAGACTATAAAACCAACTGAGATTTGTGTAGATCTGGCCGTCGTTCGTAAAGACACGCAGAGCTTTTCGTGAGATGTCGATCGCCTCAGCGAAGCGATTCTGATCACGATAGAGGTCGGCGAGATTCTCGTAAGCCGAGTAAGTATCGGGCTTCGCTTCGATCGCCTTCAAGTAAGAAGCGATCGCTTCATTTGACTTCCGCTGTTTCCGATAACCGTCAGCGATGATCAGTTGGGCCTCACCCAACGAAGGCGTTCCACGCTTGACGGCTTCCGACGCCGCAGTGATCTGTCCATCGACGTCGCCTAAGCCGGCCTGAGCTCGCGCGATGTTCATGTAGAGTTCTGAAGAATTCGGCGGGTTTTTCAATACTACTTTTTGGTATGCATCGATCGCGTCACGGTAATTGCTCCGCGCGTAACTAATATCGCCGAGCCCCTGAAGGAACTCGAGATTGTTAGGATCCAGAGCAAGCCCTTGCTTGATGTCCGCAAGCGAGGCATCAAACTCCTTATTGGCATAAAGCACTCTCCACCTAATACGATAGATCTCGAGCGGCTTCTTGTAGCCCTTCTCCATCGCAATGTTCAGCTCTGGCAGCGCGAGCGCGTTCTCGTTCACATAGTGGTGAGCAACGCCCTTCCAAAAATGGTAATCGACATTGCTAGGATCCAGAGCGATCGCTTGGGTGTAGCCGTCGATCGCCGCCCTATAATCGCGCTTCACAAACGACGCCGCCGCCTTATCGGCGATCTGCTTAGCTTTCTTCACGTCTTTCTTCGACTGTGCCGCGACGTCGCCGGCAAACATCAACACGACCGACAACAATAGTCCGAAAACGGTCAAGCCAAACAGGGATCTTTTCGCTATCATCACTAACCTCTTTATTGCTGAATGTCGGTTCGGCCGGGATTTGCCTTCGGCTTGGGTGTCGTTTTTGGGGCCGTTGTAGTTGGACGGCTCGAGACAGGTTTCGGAACGGTCTGACTCCCCCTGGACGTCGGCGTATCAATGTCCGTCCTGGTAGGTGTTTCAGGCACGATAGAATTCGTATTGAGCTCAGACTTCGTGTTAGAACTCGAACTCGAATTCGAATCCGTATTAGTGTTCGTATCGACGAATACCGCTTCTTGCGTCGGTGCAGGGATGGGTGTCGCTTCGACCGTCGGTTCAGGCGAAGGCGTAGGTTCCACGACCACTGTCGCTGCGTAAAAGTTGGCGTAGTAATACCAGCCCGCGCCGGCGGCTCCTAAAAGCAGAACGAGAACTGCAAGCAGTCCACCGATTACGGCGAAGGCTTTTCCAGACGACTTCGCCGGAGCGACCGGCTTCTTCTGTTCGACCGGTGGTTCCGCCGGAGCCTGAAACTCTGCAAATGCCGACCGAGCGCCGGCAGCAACTGTTACAAACGAGTTATGTATTTCCTCAGGTGGTGGCGGCAGTGGAACTGACGGAGGCAGCGGTTCGTCGATTCGGCCATTACTATCAGCCGTCGGTTGGAAGAGTTCCGTTTTGATCCCCGCCTGCTTTGCATGTTCGAGATTCTCCGCCGGGTCAAAAGCCAACGTCGCATCGAAATCGACGTCCCCTCCGTTCCCTGCCTGCGAGATCGATCGTTCTTCTGCAATCGGAGCTTCGAGCGGTACGGAAGGCATCAGTTGCGTCTTTTCAACGGCGGCCGCCAGGGGATGCTCGACGGGCAGAACATCGCCAATATTAAATGCAACCGTCTGCGCCGCCATCGCGTCTTGCATTTGCGTAAATGCTTTCCGAAGAGCCTTCTGCATCTCACGAGCATGCGAGTAGCGCTTCTCTTGACTGACCTCCAACCCCTTCAAGATCACATCCGAAACAGCTGTCGGGATCTCGGGATTCAAAGCGTGCGGTGGCTCGATCGGATCCGCCAGTCCATTCAGCATTGTATCCGCCCGACTCAATGCATCTGCCGGAACGACGTTCGTCATCAACTGATAAAGGGTCGCCGAAAGCGAGTAGATATCACTCCGCGCATTCGTACCGATACCGCGGATCTGCTCCATCGGCGCGTAATGCGGCGTGTAGCCGACAACGCTCCCAGTGCTGCCGGAATTTGAGATATGGGTCTGTCCGGTCGATATTTTAGAGAGACCGAAATCGAGAAGAATGATGTGATTCTCGTCCGTCAGTTTCAAATTCTGCGGTTTGATATCGCGATGGATGATCGGCGGCTCATGCGAGTGCAGGTACGACAAAGCGTCGAGAAGTTGATCGGCCCAGAACATCACCCAGCTAACTGGAAAAGGCTTCTGCGCCACTTCGAGCCGCTTTGAAAGATCGTCACCAGAGATGTGTTCCATCACCAGGTACTGCTCTTCGTTTTCGCCAAAATGATCACTCACCTTTGGCAAGACCGGATGCCGCATCCTGGCAAGCGTCCGGGCTTCGCGTTCGAACGCGTTACCGAGCATTTCATCACCCGCAAAAAAAGTCCGCTTGAGAGCGACCGCGCTTCCAAGCCGCTGATCGACCGCGAGATAAACTTCTCCCATACCTCCTTTGCCGATCAGATGGACGACGAGGTAACGGTTTTGGATCAGAGTGTTCTGGGCAAGCGCTTTCATCTTTCGAATTGGGTGAAACGAGAACAGAAGGAAATCTGCTCTATATTTTCCAATAAATAACCTTAAACATCAATAGGGAAAAGGGAGTAGTAGTATGCCGGGAGCTTAATTCTGCAATGAGCTCGCCGCAGGCTGGCCGAGATGCTGCCAACACCGGCCCGGTGCCTTGACGCGTCGTGTGCACGCAGTCCCCTTCTTTGTCATCGCACCGCAGTAGTAAACCGGTTCGGTAGATGAATTTCGCAGGGCCCCTCGTTGCTTAGTATTTGCTTGCGCCGCGCTCGCGGACGGAACCTCAGAATTAGCAGCGACAGACGGCACGGGAAGCGCATGAGTCAGGTTGCCGGGGTTTATATTCGAATCGTTTCGAGTTGGCTCGGTCTTCAGCGGATGGACCTTCGCAGATGCAGTTCGATCGGACGAGGAGTTTCCGCTCGAGCCGCCAATATACGCGGTGAAACCAGCGGCCCCGAACAGGAGTATAGCGACGGCCGCGGCTCGCGGCATTAGGTCGTGCTGCTTCTGCTCGATCGCGCAAAATTCACAAAAGCGACGGCTCGTCAGCGCCGTCCATTTTGCGCGAATGATCTTCTCTCCGCAATGGCAGCAGAAATGTGGGCGATAGAACATGATCCGCAGATAGACCTGAGCTGAAAGCTGGCCGGGAATCGACAAAGAATGGCTAAGTATAGATCAATTCTCGAAAGTTGTTAAGGCTGGATTGGAACTGTAAGTCGTGCAACCGCGTTACAATAAGCTGCGTCTGAGAAGTTAGAATTATACCTATGCCGATCTTCCGAAGCCTGATTCTCCTATTAATCGTATTGACGTCGACGTCCCTTTGCCTCGCACAGGACGATGTCCCTGTAAGAATCGATTCCTCGATCGTGCGTCTGAATGTCGGCGTTGTTGACGATCGCGGAAGGCCGATCACAACTCTTCCGCAGTCGAGCTTTGCCATCTATGAGGATGGCGTAAAACAGGATATCTCGCGATTCGTCGCGGCTCCCGCTCCGTTCAGCGTCGTGATGATGCTCGACATGAGCGGCTCCACGCGCAGCTTCCGCCAGAACATCCAGATGGCCGCGACACGCTTCCTCGATGCGCTGGCGCCGGACGATCGCGTCGCTGTCGTGGAGTTTTACAGCAAGGTAAATCTTCTTAACGATTTCACGACCGATCGTCGAACAGCCTTCCACTCAATCTCGGTTGCAAACGGTTCGGGCGATACAGACTTCTACAAAGGCCTTCTCTTCTCTCTGGAAAAGCTCTCAAAGGAAAAGAACAGGCGCAAAGCGATCGTTGTTTTGACCGACGGTGTGGACACGGACGCACAGGATCTCGACAGAAAATTTCTTTCTGATTTGGGTGAAGACAAGGTAGCGACGGCGATCAAACCGGAGATGAACGAGATGCTTCGACGGATCCTGGATCGCTCCGACGCACAGGCTGTGACCATCTATCCGCTTGCGCTCCCGACCGGTGACCCGGCCCGTCTTGCCGATCCGACGCCTCGCCAGGTTGCAATGTATAGCGCCGCACGCGCGCGATTGAAGTTGGTCGCAGACCGATCGGGGGGAACGCTCAATTCGATCCGTCGATTGGAAGACATGGCGACGCTCTATGCTCTCGTCGCTGCGGATCTTCGAACTCTCTACACGATCGAATACCAGCCGACTAACGATAAGCGTGATGGAAAGTGGCGGGCGATCAAGGTCGAAGTAAATCAGCCTGAGCTCATTCCTCGTTCGCGTCAGGGATACTTTGCGAAATAAATAATCTCCAGAGTTACGGAGTAGTTTACAGAAAGTTGCAGAGTCGCGAAGTATCGGAATGCAGCCCGGATCTGCAACTCCGAAAATCGCGCAACTTTATTGAAAGCTTGACATACTTACGCTCGGTTTGTAGTCTAAATATTCGCGTTTTTACGCACCCGTAGCTCAGCTGGATAGAGTACTTGACTACGAATCAAGGGGTCGCATGTTCGAATCATGCCGGGTGTACCAATAGGGACAAGAGGTTAGGGCTGCTTACTGTGCGGCCCTTCCTCATTCCCACCCAGATTCCCACCCCCCGATGCCGAAACTGCAAAGCGAATCTGCTGTTATGCCAATCAACTTGGAGGATGCTCCTCGGTTCAGTCGTATGAGCACTACTTCAGCCAAGGACTTTTTAAGAACAAGATGATTAACGTCAGCGGGCAACGTAGGCTGCCCGCGAACAGATGGAAAAAGGTGTCTAAAACGAAACTGGGGCTGCCAGTGCTAAGCGACAAGCACAACAGCGAATTGAGTCCGGTAGACTCGGCGGGCATTGATTTTTTCCGAGAGTCTCGGGAGATACTCGCACGAGCCAGCACTCGTAGTACAGAGATTGTGCCTTGGCAGCCGGACTTCTACGACTTCGATGGGATTATGATCGAGCGCTGGATGACCAAGTACGCGCTTGGCGTGTGTTTTGAAGAACCGCAAAACCGATGGCATCCGAGTGGCGCGGATCTCGAGCGCCCGCCCCTCGAAATCTTGGAAGCGACGTATGGTCAGAAATTGCTAAAGCCACCAATGGGCCTCTACCTACTCACTGACTGCTGGTCAAAAGGTACCCAATGAAAACCGAACGGCGTTTGCGACGCTGTCGCAATCCACATTCATATTCTGCATTAGATAGGCCGCGCGACTGTTGACGATATTGCGCTAATGCGTCGAAGCGTTGGAAGCGCCCTCGGCGTCAAAGCTTCGGGTGGAGTGAAGGGAATCGACGACGCCCGTGCAAT
>JBDTSA010000160.1:0-5737 GCA_039931335.1 Acidobacteriota bacterium | reverse complement strand
GAATCTGCGATTGCACGCGAGCAGTGTAAGATTCACGCGGTTGTTCACTCCCGGCAATCCGATAGAAGCGGGTGTTGAGCGCGCTCCGAAGGCGGCGATGTCGTGCACTTGGTTATTACTGAAACGGCAGTTTCGAAGCTCCACATTTGCAGTGTTATTTGAGGCTCCGTTTGGAATTGATGTGTTCTCTGCCGCGGTAATGAGCAGGCCGCCAAAATCGAAAAAGCTGGCGCCGTTATTGTTTTCAAACGCATCGCCGAATCCCATGAAACTGACCGTATTTCCATCTGCAAGAGTCGAATCTTGACTCAGACCGACTAGGATGGCCGCGCCGAGTCCGTTTTCATAGAATCGGTTGCCGGCTGAAACGACCGAAACGGTACTGTTATTCGACCCGTTGTTGTCGAAAATAGCCCCCAACAAGTTCATGTGGCTGCGATTGCCATTCAGCGTGACGAATATCATCCCGCCGTTCGCCTCTTGATTATTAGCGAAACGCATACCTTCGCCTTGCTGACCGATCCTATTGTCATATATATCGTTATCCACGACTTCGGCCTGAATAACGCGACCCGCCGCCGCCGCTCCATAATTGCGGAAATCTATGCCGCGTCGACTGTTGGTCGCACTGATATGTGCGACGCGGATGTAGGTCATTGGGGTTGAGTTCAGATCAGTCCCGATATTCCCGTTTCCGTTGACGGCGTTTCTGACCGTAAGCCATTCGATCGAATTTGTTCCCCTGCCGATTCTGACGGCGGCTGTGAGTGGAATCGGCGGAGCGCTGTACGAATCTGGCGGCAGGTCGGCGGCGTCAATGACTGCCGCTCCGCGATCACCGACAACACCCAGAAGCGACATGTTTTCCTGAAGTTCGAGACGGCCGCCGTTGGGCCTGGCATCTCCGCCCGGACTCATAGCTGAAAGCATATAAACGCCCGGAGCAAGCACGATCTGGCTGCCGGCGTTGGCCGGATTGTTGACTGCCGCATAGAGTTCTTCAACGTTGGCGACGGTAACAAGCGGGTTGTTAAGGTAACGAAACAGGGCAAACTCGTAGTCGGTGCTGGAGTTCCGCCTGGATCCGAGAGATACGATCTTGCCATCCGATTGAATCGCTACGTCATAAGCCGCTCCACCGCCGGGAAAAGGTGTAACAACTTTACCGCCTGTGCCGAAAGAGGTATCAAGCGAGCCATCGATGTAATATTTCGCCAATGCAACGCCGGAGTTTGAGCCGTCGTAGCCGAAACCGGCGGCGACAATCTTGCCGTCCGATTGAAGAGCAGCCGCATATGCCTCGCTAAAGTTGCCGATAGAAGTCGAGACTTTTCCGCCTGAGCCGAAACTTGAATCCAGCGCGCCTTCGGTGTTATATCTCGCTAAGGCAAAGTTATTTGGATAGTCGCCGCCTGAACCGGCAGCAACAATCTTGCCGTCTGATTGAACAGCGACATCATAAGCGCCAAGACTGTTGCTGCCGAACGGAGTTACGACTTTTCCGCCTGTTCCGAAGGAAGTATCAAGCGAGCCATTCGTGTTGTATCTCGCTAAGGCAAACTTAGTATCGTAAGGATAGTTTAAGTTATTTCTATTACGACCGGTGGCAACAATCTTGCCGTCCGCTTGAATCGCAACGTCCTTCGCCTCATCTATATAGCCGCCGAAGGAAGTTAATACTTCCCCCCCATCGCCGAAGGAAGGGTCGAGTACACCAACCTTATTGTAGCGAAGAACCAAAAAGTCCCAGCTTGTGGAGCCGCGATGGTAACCAACGGTAACAATTTTGCCGTCTGACTGAATAGCGACCGCATCAACCGAGCATTCGTAGAAGAAAATTGTGACAACTTTGCCGCCAGTTCCGAAGGAACTATCAAAAGACCCGTCGGCGTTGTATCTCGCTACGCCAATCCCAAACGCGTACTCCCCCATTTGATTGACGGTGTAGCCGCCACCGGCGGTAAGAATTTTGCCGTCCGATTGGATGGCGACGGCACCAGCGCTAACACCCGAAACACCGTCGGGAGGCAGGTCAACTATCCCGCCTATTCCGAAGCTTAGATCAAGTGAACCGTCGGTCCTGAATCTAGCTAAAGAAGTGACACCACCGGGAATGTTTGGGTCGTTGCGTCGGTACCCGCCGACGACGATCTTTCCGTCCGATTGAATAGCCATCGCCTGACCAAGAAAATTTGGCAGTGATACTCTTCCGCCAATACCAAACTTCGGGTCAAGGTCGCCGGGTGCGGCTAAACTTGGAAGGGCTGACAAAAAAAATACAAGGTATGCGAAGGAACGCGCTGCGGTTCGAAGCAAAGTGGTTTTGGCTGTATTGAATTTCATAATTGTCTTACTAAAAGTTCGTTTTGATTGGCCTCCGATTGCTGTACAATGCGCTCGAACTGTTTAGGCATTTCAACGGCATAAGCAACCGGCGATATTCGATCTTATCGACAATCTATCTTTCGGCGGCGGTTTTTGTCCTTTAGAAAGTCTTTGAATTTTCTTCGATTTTTCTCCGAGGCTGAAATGAGCGGTGACAAAGGCGAGACTACCGCTTCAAATCGTTTCTGCTGGACGTGGCGGAGAGGCGGCTCTCTAATTCCGATATATTGGTGCCGCTGACGCCAAAGGCTTTCGACGTGCTGGTGTATTTGGTGGCGCGACGTGGGCATCTGGTCGGAAAAGAAGAACTAATGGAGGCCGTCTGGCAGGATCTGTTTGTAGAAGAAGGAAATCTCACCCGAATTATTAACGCCCTCCGCCGTGCGCTGGGCGAAGACGATAACGGAAACAAATTCATTGAAACAGTCCCGACAAAGGGCTATCGATTTGTCGCCAAGATCGAGGATCCAGACGAATCGGACGCAAAGCTGCGCCGTACCGAGTCGCTCACTGACCCTAACGCAGAAATAATTTCAAATGGTGCAGCGAATTACGACGGTAACCGCGCACATCTAACATCCGTCGCGGTAAAGCGGCAATTTCAACTGCGGCTGGTCTTTTTTTTGCTGATCGGACTTATCGCGGCCGTTTCCGTTACGGGCTTTTGGTTTGCCGGTGGCTGGTCGCGTACATCGTCAAAGGCTAAAGGCCTGACGCCTGAAACTAGTAATGGCGTAGCGTACCAGCATTACCAGCAAGGCAGGTTGTTGCTCGAAAAACAGGTCTGGGCCGAAGCTCAGAACGCACTTTTGGAATTTGAAAAGGCTATCGAACTCGATCCGAACTATGCTTCGGCATACGTCGGCAAGGCGGATGCTAAATTCTGGATGTTTACTATCTCGGGTTCTCATGGCGATATTAGCCAGTACCGAGCGGCTATTAAAAAAGCGATCGAATTGGACGAATCGAACTCATACGCGCATACGCTAAAGTGCCGGATTTTGGGCACCTACGACTGGGACTTTAGCGGAGCGGAAAAGGAATGCCGCCTGGCACTCGAGCTTGATCCGAACGATCCCGAAGCCCTGAGGGAATGGGCTTTCTTTCTGAATGTTTTTGGCCGTGAAGACGAGGCATTTGCTGCGATGGATAAAGCGATCGCTATTGCACCGACCTCCTTTAATAAGCGTTCGCGAGGCTTGATCCTATACTTTTCCCGCCGTTACGACGAAGCGATCGCCCAGCTTGAGCAAGTCGAGGAAACCGATCCGGAATTCCTGGAAGCCGGTAAATGGCTTGCCCGTTCATACGAAATGAATCAGAACTACGCCAAAGCGCTTGAATGCTATCTACGGTATAAGAAGCTAGTGGACGAAGCATCGGCCGAGGAGATCGCCTCGATAGAGTCGGAATACGAAAAAGCCGGGTGGCCGGGGGTTTTAAGAACAATGACCGGTCCCGGAGGGAATGACATGAACAAAGCGGAAGCCTATGCTCAGTTGGGAGACAAAGACAGAGCGTTTGAAGAACTGGAACGCGCTTTTCAAGGCAGGAAACTCAGGTTGATCCTAACCGCACGCAACCCGCGACTCGATCTGTTAAGAAATGACCCTCGATTTGACGTTCTGCTCGCGCGGATCGGGTTGAGGTAAAACGCCTTTAAATATGACCGCAGACGAATTTCGTCAGATCGCAATTGAGTTTCCAGGAGCGGAAGAGCGCTCGCATATGAACCACCCGGACTTTCGCGTGAATGGCAAGATCTTTGCGACACTCGGACCTGATCTGACGTGGGGAATGGCGAAACTAACGCCTGCTCAGCAGCAGGAATTTATGCGTATGGACGCCGCTTTTTCGCCGGCTGCCGGCAAATGGGGCGAGGGCGGCGCGACGTTGATCAAGCTTGCCGAAGCTCCCGAGGATCTTGTCCGTCAAGCCGTAGCCACGGCCCGGAAAAATCTTATCCAAAAATGAAAACGGACCCCTCAGAACGAGCGACGACGGCGGCGTCGACGGTTAATCCAATTATCGACCAATTTCCCGCCGACCGTCAGCAGCAGATCCGCGTCATGCTTTCTGAATCGCTAAAGGGTTGGCTAAGAAAGGTCTCGTGACCCCGCGACGCGTATGTGAAAGCTGTCAACAAGACCGGATTCGAAACGATGCTGACGCGTCGGGGCATGAAGCTCGTGGGCGGCAGAAAGCGGTAAGCGTAAGAAGAAGACCCGGCAGCTATAGCTCCCGGATCTGCCTTCTGCCTTCTGCCTTCTGCCCTTTGCCGTCTGCCGTCTGCCTTCTACGTACTGGGCTACTGCACCTCATACGGCTTGAGTTGCTCGTCGATCTTCGACTTGTCACCGACGACGACGAACGTCATCCGATCCAATACTAGATACTTCTTCGCCATATCCTGAACGTCTTTTGCCGTCACGGCCGAGAGCGTCTGGACATACGTGTCGAGATAGTTCTTGTCGAGCTCATTATAGTTGATCTGTTCCAACTGTCCGATCACGCCGGGTCGCGACGAGTTCTGGAGAACGTAAATTCCGACGAGATAATTCTTGATGCCCTGCATCTCAGCTTCACTCGGCGGTTCCTTCTGAAGGCGGTCGATCTCGTACAAGATTTCCTTGATCGACGCACCGGTCGCTTCCGTCGTGACATCCGCGTTCTCGATCCAGTAACCGGTCTTAAACCGGTTCCAGATAAAGCTGCCGGGTGAATAGGTGTAGCCCTTATTCTCACGAATGTTCGAAGTGATGCGCGAACCGAATGAGCCGCCGAGTATCGAGTCCATCACCATGAACTTAATAAAATCCGGGTCGGACTGCGAGATCGCCGGAACTCCCATGTAGATCGTCGATTGCGGTGCGCCGGGTCGGTCGATCGTAGTCAGCGAGCGCCGGCCAACCAACGTTGGAACATTTCTGATCGGGTCCGGCCCTTTCTTCCAGCCGCCGAATGACTTCTCGATAGCCGACTTAACTTTTGCCGCATCGAATTGGCCAACGACATATAACTGTGTTCGGGCCGCTCCGAATTGATCGTTGAAAAAACTCCGCACGTCATCGAGCTTATAAGTTTGAACAACTGCCTCCGAAGCCATCATTGACGCGTATGGATGTCCGCCGAACGTGATCTCGCGAAACTTCTCCCACGCCTGGGTTCCGGCTTGTGCCTTTGCGACGGCGATCTCACGAAGCTTGTTCGAGCGCGCCTTGTCGAAATCGCTGGCCGCAAACTTGGGATTCATGATGACATCGGCAAGCAGCTCGACATAGCGTGGACCGAACTCCGCCAACGCTTCGCCGCCGATCGTCGTCTTGTCGGTCGCCGCGCTTGTAAAGATGCT
>JBDTSA010000159.1:0-5740 GCA_039931335.1 Acidobacteriota bacterium | reverse complement strand
GCGTGTAGAACGGCTCCATCTCGTCATAAGAGACCGGCCACGCAGGTGACATACCGTCAAAGTGTTTGACCTCGCCGAAGTCTTCCTTTCTCATGCGGAAAAGCGCGGCCCCGTAGAATTTTGTGTTGCCGCCGACGTTGTAATTCGTATGCGGATGAAGCGGTTTGCCATCGCGGTCGTACCAAACTTCCTTCGTGTTGTATCTCGCATCGACATTGACCGAGCGAGGGCTCCAATTTTCGGGCTCGCGTTTCACGTAATCGCCGCGTTCGAGGATAAGGATCTTTTTCCCCGACGGTGCAAGCTTACGCGCGAGCGTTCCGCCGCCAGCGCCGGTTCCGATGATAATTACGTCGTAGTGTCCGTTCGTCATATATTCGTTTTCACTGCGGAGACGCGGAGACACGGCGGAAAGTTTTCGCCGCGCCCTTCGCACCCATCACGCTGTTTCCATACCCGCTGTCTCTTTCCTCACCGTCTCCGCGTCTCTGCGGTTCAATAACCTTCCGAAGTCACATCTGAAAATGCATCGTGCGATGCTCGATGAATGATCGAGCTTCGCGCATAACACGCTCTTTAATCCCCGGGTCCGCACAAAAAATTCCGCAGCCGCGAGCATCGCAATTGGCGGAGCGACGAAGTAGATCCACCAGCCGCTCCACTTACCCGCGACAACCGCCGATGCGAATGTGCGTGCGGGATTCATGCTCATGCCGGAGATCGGGTTCTCGGTCGCGATGAAAAATGCGACGAGGCTTGCGGCGAAGATCGGGGTCAGACGTGCTAGACGAACAGAGTTACTCGTAAAGAGGATCACCGTCATCATAAAAAACGACATGACGATCTCGGCCGCGAATGCCGCGGCGGCGCCATAGCTGCCGGGAAGCGTAACAACAAAATTCACCGCTCCATCGGCCAGCAGGCGTCCGAGAACTACCCACGCCAGCAGAACGCCCACGAGTCCGCCGATGAATTGAAAAAGAATGTAGAAGCCCGCGTCGGTGCGGGCGATCTTTCCGAGCCTGAGAAATGTCAGGGTTACCGCCGGATTAAAGTGCGCACCCGAACGCTTGCCCCACGGCGAGGTGATGATTCCGATCGCCGTCGCACCCATTGCCAATCCCATGACGACGTTTCTCAACGCCGGATCGAAAGCTGCGGTCGGGGAGTTTGGATTGAACAGCAGCACGGCAAAAAAACAGGCTGACACCATAAACGTCGCGAGGCACCACGCTTCGATGAAGTATTCCGGCCAATGATTTTTGAAGGTATTCAGCATTTCGTCTCGCCTGTAGAATCACGGGCGGGGTGGATTTTGTTCCCGGAGATGATCGTTGTTCAGAGTTCAGGGTTCAGAGCTCGTGACGTGAGGGCCTTCGCTACGAACTCTGAACCCTGAACTCTGAACAACGATCATGTCCCGATCACGAACACCGAATTGAACCCGCCAAAGCCGTCTTCTTCTTTCAGGCCGTGACTCGGATCTTCGGTCCAGCGCACATCGTTGACGACGAACTTGTAGCGATACGTTCCCGCCGGACGACACGGGATCGCGATCTTCCACAATCCGTCCCCGCACTTTGCGAACGGCTCGGCGCGCCAATCGTTAAAATCACCTGTAAGCCCGACTGTGTGAGCAGTATCGTCGTGATATCGAAGAACGATCTCGCGGCCGACGATCCGCGGCCCGTGATATTCGTCATCGCGGAGCTGATGTGTCTCAAGCGATGCAAGCTCGATCGCCGCAGCGGCGTTCACAACGCCAAAGCCCTGGCGAATCGCCGGATGTCCTCCGAGACGCGACGCCGTTGAGAGCAGTATGTTTTTTATCGCCGAAGGCGTGAGTCCGGGGTTTGCTTCGAGCATCAATGCGACCACCGATGCCGTGATCGGCGCGGCGAATGAGGTCCCGTCGACATGCTTATAATGCGTGGCGACGATCTTGCGACGATGAAGAGCCAGATCAACCACCTTTCGTGCCGCGTCGGGATCGAGGCCCACCACGTCCACATCCAGGCCGGCAGCCTGCCAACTTTCTTCCAGCATCGGGCCGAACGCGTAATTTGGGGCGGCCGCCAGCATCGAGAGCAATTCCGCCGCAACATAGTCCGGCGTTCCCGGCAATATTGGTGCGGCGACGAACATCGCCGGTGCGATCAGTTCCGGTTTCACTAAACCATCTGCGGTGACGCCGTGGCTCGAATGATAGAGATCGAATTCGTCCGGCGCGAATTTATTTTCATCGCTGTAACCGCCGACTGTGATGGCGGACGGTGCGCTCGCCGGCGGTGCCGAACGCGTCTCGGCCGAATTGCCGGCCGCAACGATCACGACGACACCGCTCGCCACGAGCTCTTCGACAAGCGCATTGATCTTGCTGTCCGCGGTTGGCCGGTCGCAGTCACCGCCGAGCGACATGTTCAGGATCTTGATGTCGAATCGCTCATGGTTTGCGATCACCCATCGAAGACCGTCTTCGATTTCCGCGTCACTAATGCGCCCGGCTCGCGAAACTTTCACCACAACGAGCTCGGCATTGTGCGCGAGACTGCGGTAAACACCATCCGACAAGCCACCGTTGCCCGCACATGACGTTACGGTTTGCGTGCCGTGCCAGTGATGGCCGGCTGGTTCCAACACATGATCTAGTGACTTGTCCTCGCCCGAGATGTCATGGAATGCAACAACGCGGCTTGCGAAATCCGGATGCGGATAGAAGCCTGAATCGAGAAACGCTATGCGAACACCGCGGCCCGAATATTGTTTGTCGACGCCGAGCTTCTCAGCCGTCGGTATAACGGCAAAACGATTCTGCGCGTGCGTGTGGTTATGATTTTTTTCGATTGAGTCCAGCATCTTCTCAAAGATGCTTTATCAGGCGTGTCGACGAGAATATTCCCGAACTGCTGCTAGAAGGCGAGGCTGATGTTGCTTCGGAGAAAAGCCTTCATTCGTTCCCTCGAGTCGGTGGTTAGAGCGGCAGTCGAGAACTCCGACATGTCGTCCGCTTCGCCGTGTGCATGAGCCGCTTCTTTGAGAAACGCAACCTGCTCGAGATATCGCTCGCAGGCTTCGCATGTGAAAAGGTGAAGCCTCATTACAAGCTTCTCGCGCCAGCTCGTCTTGCGGTCGAGCGATTCGCCTAACGTTCGTGTCATCCGCTTGCAATCGGGCAAACGCCGGGCGAGCCACAAGATCACCAGCCATTTCAGTTTTTGGGAAAGTTCAGTCATCGGTCGCCGGCGCAAGTATTGCCGTCAAACGATGGATTCCCCGGTCCGGGAAGTTTATTCCGAGAATCGAGAAGCCAAGTGACTGGAGCGCAGGCATCCTTGCCTGCAACGCCGCGGTTTTGGCGGCGTCAAACGGTTATGATCTCTAATTACCGCGGCTTTTTCGCACTTCGTGCTCATGCAGGCAGGGATGCCTGCGCTCCAGTCGCACGCTCGAGTTACGATCTAAAGTGTCGCGAGAACCAGTGCGAACAAGCCAGTCGATGCTTTCAACGCATTCTTTATCCGATCACGGGCTTCGTCGCTCAGTCTGCCGGTAAACAAATCATCTTTGAGGTTGTCATCGAGCTGACTCGCGGCCGAACTTAGGAAGTGCGACTGCTCCATGTAACGGACGCAGGGTTTGCACGCTAGAAGGTGAAGCCGCATGACCGCCCGCTCTCGAATAGTGAGCTTGCGATCGAGCGACGCGGAAACGATCTTCACGATATCTTTGCAAGGCGGCAGCGTGCGCAGGATAAAAAGGTTCCTCGCGCGTCGCAGCTTTTGAATGATTCCCGTTTCCGCCATTAACTTATCTTACCCTTCATAAACCAATTGATTTCAATGCATCTTCGCAGTGCCATTCGCGCCCGGTGCATTATTACCCAGAAGTTGCTCGACGAAAGAGATAGAATCTCGCAGATCTCTTCCGCGTCGAAGCCGTTCATCTCGCGCATGCTAAAGACGGTCGCAACGCGTTCCGGCAATTTCGACATGCAATTCTGGAGCACACCAAAAAACTCGTTTTCCTGAAGAGCTTCGTCAGGTGAGCGTCTCCAGATACGCGGGCTCAAAGTGTCGTGCCAATGATGCTTGAACTCGTCGTCGCGTTCGAACAGCGGATCGAATTCCGAGAGATCGGTGTCCGACGGGTCAAGCGGAACTTCACGGCTGTGCTTACGAAAGTGGTCGATGATCTTGTGCTTGAGAATACCGATGAGCCACGTTCGCTCCGTCGATTTCCCGCCGTATGATCCAAGCGATTGGATCGCCGACAACAAGGTTTCCTGAACACAGTCTTCGGCCAAGCTCTCATCCCGAAGCCTTACGATCGCGTAACGAAACAGTTGATCGCCGTGCTCGTCGACCCATGTTCCCGGATCGATCGCGATGGCGTTCTCCACTACTGAAACTGTTATCGTTTCGCCGGTTTGCATAGAAGAAATGGGGTAGGAAATTGCCTCGCTACGCATGGTATCACGCCCTGATGCCAGCCCTGATAGATTCGATCAGCAAGAGCGGCGCAACCTCCCGCTCGACCGCACGCTTGAGAAATTTCTTCAGACGTACGTTATCGCGGATATCACTTAGCGTTTCGGTCTGCGGCCGCGAGTAAGGTTCGATCTCTAATAGCCAATTCATGCGGATCGCTTTCGACTTTGCCGCAATGTACGTTTCTTCCTTCATCGGTTCCTCCAACGGAGCATCGCTCCCAGTTACATTACTGATATCCGGCGAACGTATCGGTTTATTCCAGCAATTCTCGCTAAAGGCGACCACCGCGGAAGGGTCGATAGAACACTTCTCTCTGTGCCCTCGATGGCCGATTCCCACGTCCGAAAATAAATCTCAAAAAAACTTGTAAGGATTTGCCCAGGTCTACGACAAACGGGTGTAGGCAGTTGATTCCAGAGTTTACAGGAGAGCAATCATGACCGAGATCACCCCCGAGATTTTTGAAGCCGAAGCAATGCAGCACATCGACGACCTTTACAGGACCGCATCGCGTTTGACGCGCGACGCGACGGATGCCGACGACCTCGTCCAGGAAACTTACATGCAGGCATGGAAGTCGTTCGAAAATTATGAACTTGGTACGAATTGCCGGGCGTGGCTCTACAAGATCCTCTTCAATAAGTTCGATCACTATCGCCGCAAGAAGTACACGCAGTCGAAGTACTTTCAGGAAGCAGACGAGCTGGTGTTCGCGAATTCAGTTCAGAGAACATCTGTGCCAGAACATTTGACGGACCGCGAGGTCATCACGGCACTCGACAAGCTGCCGGAACATTATCGCTCGGTCGTCCTGCTCGCCGATGTTCACGAGTTCGATTACAAAGAAGTAGCACAGATCCTCGACATCCCGATCGGTACCGTCATGTCGCGTCTCAATCGTGCCCGCACACAGTTGAAGAAATCGCTTGCCCGCGTCGCAGCGGATTACGGAATCAAAGCAGCCCAGGCACAGCTCGCCGCGTAAAGACTTTCATTCTTCATTTCTTTCCTCCTGTTGGCGTTGAGACGGTTCTCAACGCCTTTTTTTTGGAGGATCAATACTTGTGAGATTTCATCTCGCCGATGAGAGTCCTGCCATCTTCGTATGTCCAGTCATCGATCAACCACTTTCCGCCGACTTTGCGCAGGTTCACCTTGTAGACAATCGGCTGATAACCTTGTGTACAAGCCGCGGGGTAAGCGAACTTCACTTCTACTTCGGACCGCGACGTCGTCATCTGGCTTCGATC
>JBDTSA010000158.1:0-5748 GCA_039931335.1 Acidobacteriota bacterium | reverse complement strand
GTAAAGGATTGAGATCGAATCGTTGGCTCGATTGTCTCAAATCATTACTTTTTCGTCAAGATTGGAGTCGAGCGACTTGGTGAAGGGAGGCGCGGCGACAGGGGGGGGGCAAATCTCCGCGTCTCCGCGTCTCCGTGTCACCGCGTCGCATATCTCGCCCGGATCTTCACGGCTCGTTCGATCACATCGACATTTTCGGGGATCCTGAGCCGCAGGTCGCGGTCGAGACTCGGGTTATAGGCGAGGAATTTGTTGACGATATTGAGAGCTTCTTCACTTCGCTGCCCGCCAATGAACGCGGCGAGCCAACCGTTGACGAAGAAGATCTTTCGATTGCGTTTATGATTCGGAAGCTCTTTCAATACCTCTGTGTGCTCTGTGGCAAAAAGTTAGGCGGCAATCCTCGTAAGGAGGTTGCCGCCTCTATTCACCATTCACGATTTACGATTCTCTAGCTCAAAGAGAAAAATTAAAATTGACGAACCCGACGGCCTTCACCGGCTGGCCATCGCGGACGAATGGTTTGAACTTCCACTTTCGGATCGCGTCCTTAGCCGCCGCCTGGAGCAGCGTTGGGCCGCTCGTCTTTTGCACTTCGGCCACTTCGCCAGTCTCATTGACCGTCACTTCGACCTTCACGACACCGGTAGCACGCATGCTTCTCGCCGCCGGCGGATAGATCGGTGCCTGCTGTTTTGTTGCGTAGGCGATCAAAGATCCGACATCCATTGGACTGATCGCGGAGGCTGAGTTGGCGTTGCTGTCCGTCGACTGCACCGGTACCTGCATTGTCGGCTTGTTATCGATGACGCGAGTTCGCTCTGGATCGCTAGTCGCTTGCTGCTGGATCTGTTGATTAGGCCGCTGAACGATCGGCTTCTCAGTAGAAGCGAGCAATACCTCCGCGGGTTTCGACTTCGCCGTGGAGTCCACAGCGACAGGTTTGAAGACGGTCTGCTGTATTGGTGCGTTAGTTACGGCGGCCGGAATATTCTGCGTCGCAGAATTATTCATCGCAACGGTTTCCTGCGAGACCGGTGCGGGGTTGGCGACAGCCGTTCCATCCACCGCATTCATGATCACGCTCTGCGAGCTCGCGATCTCTTCACGCGAATCGCCCAGTGCGTCGCGCCAGCGTCGAGCATCGTAATCGTCACGTGCGATCATGCTTCGCGAATTCGTTGCTTGTTCGAGCAATGCCATCGCCGCAGACGCCTTCGTCTTGTCCGTACCAAGATCCTTCGCCTGGGTGATGACGAGCTCAAGTGTTTCGCGCATGCGCTCGATGTCATTGACCGCCTCGAGTGGAAGATTGCGGTCCGAAACGCTGAGGCCGAGCCCACGATAACGCTCAACCTGATTTCGCGCACCCTTGATGACCTGTGCCGCGACGGCTGCATAGTAAAGATTGCCGCTCGCGCTGTTCGATTTGTATGACTTGAAAAATTCGTTGAGAAAATCTTGTGCGCGTTTGTAATCGCCCTGCTCGAGATATGCATTCATGAGCAGCACATTCGTGACAGCGTTGACGGACGAGTCGCTGCTCTCGCGGCGGATATTCTCAAGTTCGTATATCGCCGCGTTGTAATTTCTGACAGCAACAAATGCTTTTGCTTTCGAGATCCGGTCACGCATTACGTCAGCCGATGTCGGCTGCTTTTCAATCGAAGTGACCGGAGTCTGGGGCTGAGTTGATGGAGTTGCCTGCGGCGCCTGAGCGAGCACGAATGCGGACGTAGCGAATAGTGTCAAGAAAACCAAAGTGAAAAACCTTCTGACGTTTAGCGGCATTTTCTTCTCCATAAGTCTTGAGTTGAATTTCCGTAAAGGCCAAGCGAACTACCGAGGAAGGCTCACTTTTACGACCCGATCGAACTACCTCAAAAATCATAAAAACAGCGGTTTTGCTGGCCGCCGTTTCACTTAGACAAGCTATTGATGATTTTTATGCGGTATGCGTTTGCGTCTCTTTTTATAGCACTTTCGTTCAGGGTGAGCAAAGCGCGGTTGAGCATCACGACGCGGCCGTTGATGATGACGGTCCGCACATCCGACGCCTTGGTCGCGTAAACAAGATGCGAGTAGATGTTGTACATCGGCGTCTGGTGAAGGCTGTCGAGATCGATTATCGCGATGTCGGCCCGCTTGCCGACCTCGATCGATCCTGTGATCTTTTCGAGATCCAGTGCACGTGCTCCGCGGATGGTCGCCATCTCGAACGCCTGCTCCGCGGTGAGAGTTTTCGGATCGCCGGAGATCAGTTTGTGAAGCTTCGCCGCCGTATCCATCTCTTCCCACATATCGAGATCGTTGTTCGATGCGGCTCCGTCGGTGCCGAGACCAACGGCGAGATCTTTTCGAAGCATTTGCGGGACAGGGGCCGTTCCCGATGCGAGTTTCATGTTCGACTGCGGATTGTGGGCCGCACCGACGCCCCTTTTATTTAAAATGTCGATTTCCTCGTCTGTTACAAAAACCGTGTGTGCGGCGATGACCCGATCGTTGAGGAAACCGATGCGATCAAGATACTTAACCGGCGTCGCACCTTTTTGAGCGAGGATGTCGTCCCGCTCTTTTTTTGTCTCGGCGACGTGGATAACGATCGCGGCATCGTACTTGTCCGAAAGTTTCCGGATCGCCTGCAGATGCTCCGTCGAAACTGTGTATGGCGCGTGAGGTGCGAGGGCAGGAACGATGAGCGGATCGTTCTTCCACTTGCGAACATACCGTTCGCTGTATGACATCGCCTGCTCGAACGTCTTGTTGTCGGCGACTGGAAAATCGATGATCGTCTCGCCGAGCACGCCGCGGACGCCAGCGCGCTTCGTTTCATCCGCGATCGCGTCTTCGAAGTAATACATGTCGCAATACGTCGTCGTACCGCCGCGGATCATCTCCGCGAGACCAAGCCTGGTTCCGGCGCGGACGAACGCCTCGTCGACGTTCTTCGCCTCGGCGGGAAAGATATATTTAGTCAGCCAGTCGTTGAGATCTAGATCGTCTGAAATCCCGCGGAAGAGCGACATCGGTACGTGAGTGTGGGTATTGATGAGACCGGGAATGACCGCTTTGCCGGTGGCGTTAATTACTTGCTTTGCTGAAAAGGAGTTCGTTACGTCGGCACGAGTTCCAACTTCGACGATCTCGCCGTTTTCGATCGCTATCGCTCCGTTCTCGATGACACGGTGGCTTCCATCCATCGTGACGATCGTTCCGCCGACGACAAGAACATCTACCGGCTTCTTGAGAATCGACTTTCGACGACTTACCGACCACTTGGCGGGCTGGCCGAAAACAACGGTGGTTGCGGCAGCGAGCAATACTAACAGAGCGCAGAGTTGTCGAATGTTTTTCATAAGGACTGCGTTACTTCAAAAACTTTGTATCGAACGCCCGCGGCAAGAGATCTTTCATCTGTAAAACCTCGGTCTTGCCTTTCAGGTTCGCAAGGATAACAGGAATATCTCCGCCGAATTCCCAGATGATCTGACGGCAGACACCGCACGGCGGCGTCAACTCTTCGGTATCTGCGACGACCGCAATGTGTTTTATTTTTCGCTTGCCCTGCGAGATCGCTTTCCAGATCGCGACGCGTTCGGCGCAGACCGTCAAACCGTAACTCGCCGATTCAACATTGCAGCCGTCGATTATCTCTCCGTCATCTGTCTCAAGCGCCGCGCCGACGCGAAAATCCGAAAACGGTGCGTACGCGTTTTCTCGAACCGCGGTCGCCGCATCTATTAGTTCCTGGTCTGCGTGTTTCATTGCTACTTTTGCTATTTCCACAACTTACTTCCTTCTGTTTCGTTACGAAATTACGAAGTACATCATTCCCAAATTACCGCTAACAGGTTGCGCGACGATATGTCATGTACCGAGGCTTATCTATTGAGATGTAATTTCGTAATTATTAATGCGGTAATTTTGTAATGTCGTTCCTTTCATTCCGAATTAGTAATTACATCATTCTAGAATTACCCAACGGTGACGGGCTTGTTCAAGTCACTCCGCTAAGTAGATATATGCTGTTCTGAATTCAACTTTTCTCTAACCATGCTGCACAAGAAGTCCACGGTGACACCCGTATTGGAGCCCTCGGGAAGTATAATGTCGGCATGCCGCTTCGAGGGTTCGACAAACTCGAAATGCATCGGCCGGATCGTACGCTCGTATTGCTCTAAAGTTCTCTCGAATGTCCGGCCTCGTTCGGTAATATCTCGCCGCAGTCTTCGCATCAAACGCACGTCGTCGGGCGTATCGACAAAAACTCGAACATCAAGCAGATCGAGGACGCGGGGCTCAGCGAAGATGAGAATGCCTTCGACGATGACAACCGGTTTCGGATTGATGACCTCGATGTCGTCGCTGCGCGTGTGCGTCACGAAATCGTAGAGCGGCATTTCCACCGACAGGCCCTGCTTCAAGCGAACCAGGTGGTTGACCAGCATGTCGCTGTCGATCGAATCAGGATGATCGAAATTTGCCTGATGACGTTCGTCGAGCGGCATGTCGGCAAGATTTCGATAATACGAATCTTGCTCGATCAGGACGACGTTCGCACGACCCACTGCGTCGACGATAGCTCGTGCGATCGTCGTCTTTCCCGAACCTGTACCTCCGCAAATACCAATGAACATAAGATAGTTTTTACTACTAAGACGGTGCGCCGCAGCGAAGAAACGAGCTTCTTTGCGCTATCCTTTCTGCGCCTCGCCGTCCCTGCGGTTTATTTCACTTAAAGTCCGCCGCAATAGCTCTTTGAAGATATCGGCGACGTGTTCACCCGTCGACATGACGTGCTCGTGATCGATCTCTCCGTCGGTCATGCCCGCGCCGAAATTCGTAATGCAAGATATTCCGACGACTCGCATTCCCTGATGCCGCGCGACGATAGTTTCGGGAACGGTCGACATCCCGAGTGCATCGGCGCCGAGTAGACGATACATGCGAATTTCCGCCGGTGTTTCGTACGTCGGACCCGAGAGGCCGCCGTAGATACCGCGATGGAGAAAATCTTTCAGCTCCACGTCATCTCCGTTTTCAAATCTTTCCTTCGCGATCTCATCGGCCGCCGCGACGACGATCTCCTGGAACTCGGGATCGTAAGCCGAAGTCATATCCGGAAATCGCGGGCCGAATCGCGCGTCGTTCGCACCGCGGATCGGGTTTATGCCGATGCAATTCAAATGATCACTGATGAGCATGAGGCTGCCGGGAACCATCTCGGTGCTGAGACTGCCTGCCGCATTTGTGAGAATGACGTTCTCGATTCCCATCAGGCCGAAAGTTCGCATCGGGAATGTTACCTGCTCCATTTCGTAGCCTTCGTAGAAATGAAACCTGCCCTGCTGGGCAGCGATCGCGACTCCATCCATCTCGCCTAGCACAAGCTGCCCGGCGTGCCCTTCGACAGTTGATCGCGCGAAGTGGGGAATATCTTCGTACGGAATCTTGACCGGATCGGACAGTTCATCCGCGAACGCACCCAGGCCGCTGCCGAGCACGACTGCGGTCTTTATCGATTTTGCGTACTTCGATCTAATGAACGCAGCCGCTTCGGCCGCTTCGTCGTAACTCATATAAAAAACGGGAATGACAGATTAGCACAGCCAAAGCCGATCTTCTTTGGGTCTTTGCGACTTTGCGGGAACCTAACAGACTGGCGTTTGAATCTCACGCAAGGTCGCAAAGATGCAAAGAGGAGGCTAGCTTTCCTTCTTGTATGGGATGCCCAGTGCTTTCGGAGCT
>JBDTSA010000157.1:0-5753 GCA_039931335.1 Acidobacteriota bacterium | reverse complement strand
GCTCCCACCCATATCGGCGGTTTCTTTGGCGATCTGCTCGGCGGTTCGCTTCGGCGTACCATCCTTGAGCATGGTCGCGACGATGTCCGAAATCCATCGCTGTTCTGCTTTTTCGTTGAGTGTTCCAGCACGGACGATCGCCTGCATTGCGACCTTCGGGACTGCGCCGTATTGAACGAGCGTCACCCTCATTCCGTTTGAGAGCGTGTACGTGTCTTGCTTCGGAAAAACAAACGCCTTCGGTTGGCCGCCCGCCGGCGGAGTTTCTTTCTGCGCGAACGCCGAGATCGACACAAGGAAGAGCGTTCCCGCAAAGACGCAAAGCCGCAAAGAAAGATCAAACAAACGTTTCATTTTTAACTTTTTACTTTTCACTTTATTCTTCCTCCGCAGCTGCTGACTTTTCCACATTTAGTATCACGACCGTGCGGTTCGTCTTTCTCAGATAATCTTTCGCGGTCTGCTGAATTAGCGCCGGAGTAACCTTTCGGAAATTCGCTTCGATCTGGTTTATGTTCTCAGGTTTGTCGTCGAACAACGCAAAGCATGCGAGCAGATCGGCACGGCCGACACCGCCGAACTGCGTCATCGTATCGTAGAGCCCTGACCGCAGCTTGACGATCGCACGATCGATCGTCGCCTGATCGACCGGCTTGTTCTGCACCTGTGCGATGACGGCGTCGCTCGCCGCGAGAATTTCCTGCGGCGTGTATTTGTCGTCGTGAATCAGATCGACTGAGAACAACATCGGTCCGTTGTAGTTAAACATGTTTCCGAGATAGCCATTGATGCCGCCGTTCAAACCGCTCGTATAGTTTTTGTTCTTGACGAGTTCTTGATAGAGCATACTGTCCTCGCCTTGCAAAAGGATCTGATCGAGCAGCCCCATCGCGAAGTACTCGGGGGTTCCGCGTTTCGGCATTTGATAGCCGAATCCGACGGCCGGTTTTTTGGCAAGCTTGTCGACGCGGGTCACGGTTTTCTCTTCCGTCTGCTTCGGTTCGCTGAGATCTCCAATCGGATCGGGCTTTTGCGACGGGATGTTCGCAAAGTATTTCGATACCCAGGTCTTCGCTTGAGCTTCGTCAAAATCGCCCGTGACGACAACGACTGCATTCTGCGGCGAATAGTATTTATCAAAAAATGTCTTCGCGTCGGTCAGCGTCGCGGCTTCGATGTCCTTCAGATCGCCGTAGAAATTGTGCGAGTTGTACCAGTTCGTGAACGCCGCCATCGGCAGATCGATCCATGGAAACGAGCCGTACGGCTGGTTTAGCACGTTGACCTTCACCTCGTTTCCGACGACGCCCTGCTGGTTCTTCAGATTCTCGTCCGTGATATCGAGACCGCGCATTCGATCGGCCTCTGCCCAGATGAGAGTCTCAAGTTTGTGCGACGGAACGACGGCGAAGTAGTTCGTAAAATCGAACCGCGTCGATCCGTTCAGAACGCCGCCGTTCGATTCGACGAGGCGGATGAACTCCATCTTGCCGAGATTCTTCGAGCCTTGAAACATCAGATGCTCGAAGAGATGCGCGAATCCGGTACGGTCTCGGGGCTCGATGCGAAAGCCGATGTTGTAGTAGACGGCGACGACGGCGAGCGGCGAGCTATGCTCGGGCGAAAGCACTACGCGGAGTCCGTTCGGAAGTTTGTAATAAGTGACCGGAACATTTATCCCAGCCTGTTTGCCCTGCGCATTCGCCGGCAGAACGGAGCCTGCAGCCATCGCGCATAGACCTAGAGTGACAAGGTATTTTCTCAAAATAGATTTCATATAAACCTCAATGGGTGGAATGATGCGAATTGTATCAATCTTATTCGAAAAGACTGCGGGAAAGTTTCACTTTGTTACGAGGTGCGGGAAATCGAGGACAAGCCGAGTGCACCAGTCAGAACCGGGAGCGGTAGCGACCGGGTAACCCAACCAGGGGCTCTGCCGTTGGTCATCTTCCGCACGTCGACTCTTAACTGCTAGCTAATGGAAGGGACACCCGGTCGCTACCGCTCCCGGTTCTGACCGATGCGAGTGATCCACGCCGTGTTCCTTCGATCGGGAAGGTATGTGAATTCATGCTTCTGCGACACCGTCACGTTATTCGCAGAGAGCGTCGTTCCGGTCGCGCGCTGGAACTCGGAGATCGCCTTGTTCAGATCGGTCTGTGCCTGGAGCTCGCGGCCGCGAGCGGCGAGAAGCTCGGTCTGGCGCTGCAGAACGAGATAGAACGTCGTCGTTCCCGCACGGAATTGCCGCCGCTCGCTCTCATAGAGTTGCTCGGCGGATTGGCGGGTCGCGAGAGCAGACGCGAGACGCGCTTCACCCGATTTCAAAGCCTGCATTGAATTGCGGACTTCTGCCTCGATGATCTGCTCCGTCTGAGCTCGTTGATTGCCAATCCGGTTCGCCTGGACAAGCGTGCGTCCTAGATTCGCTTTCGCCACCGTGTTGCCCCAAGGCAAAGAAATATTCACGCCGAATCGATACGTCGGATAATCCTGAGCAAGCAGGTTTCCGAGCGACGTAAAATATCCGCCGCGAAGATTTTCAGGAACGACCGTCATGCCGGTATTCGGATCGATCGAAGCTGCGGTCGGTGCACCGGCGAGACCTTGCGTCGTGTACTGCCCGACAAGATCGATCTGAGGTTTCGTCTGGTTCCGGTAGTAACGCTCGTCGATCTTATTGATCTCGGCGTTCGTCTCAAGCTGTGCGATCTCGGGACGATTCTTGATCGCTTCCGTCAGCGCGATCTCGAGACCGATCTTCGGTGTGTCGAGACTAACGTCGGAGACGGGCGTGATTGAACGCGGCCAGACATCGGAAGTGCGATCTGGAAGCATCAGTGTCTTCAAATTATTTTCCGCACGCGTGACCGACTCCTGGGCAGTGTAAACGTTCTGCTCGAATGTCGTGATCTGCGTCGTCGCGGCAATGACGTCGATCGGTGCGAGGACGCCCTTCGCGACGAGTCGCTGGTTGCTTTCGAGTTGCGTTCGAGCTTGCTTAACAGCGTCGATCTGGACCGACAAGTTCCGCAGCGAAAACACAAGGTCCCAATAAGTCTGCTCGACCTGTGCGATCACTTCGATCGCCTGCTGGCGAAATTGGGCGTCCGTGAGGCCGAGCGTCTTTTTTGCGATCTCAATGGTGCGGCGATTGTTGTCGAAGCGAAAGTTTCGAAAGAGCGGCTGAGTGAAGGTCAGCGTGAGCGCCGATGGAAACTGCGGGTTGAGAAACGAATTGGTGTTGCTCGTTGTCGTCCGAGAGGAATTGAAGTCGGCCGTGTACGAACCGCCGCCGATCGGCGAGAACCCGTTGACGCCGGCAGAGCCGAAGAATCGCGCCTGAGTGACGGACCCGTTTACCGCACCGCCAATCCTTGATGCCGTCGGCGTCGTCGCGCTCTCGTAATAATTCTCTGAAGACAGGAGCGGGTCGTACACTCCACGTGCCGCGCGAAGATTGAATTCGGCGACCTGCACGTCATTGCGGGAGATGTCGATGTTGTTGTTGTTCTTTAGCGCAAGCGTAATCGCCTCTTCAAGCGTCATGGTTAATTGATTCGCGATATCGACGCCGACGCGATTTGCATCCGGCAGAGGACGTGCGGGGACCTGGAAGTTCGGAGCTACGGGCGGCGGCTCGTCACGCAAAACGGCGGGTGCGACGCCGCCCGTCGTTCCGACATTCTGCATCGGAGACTGTTGAATGACGGTGTTCGGATTCGATATCTGGCCGCTCGGCGTCCTTCCCGGTGGCGTCTGCTGCTGCGTCGTAGCCGGAGGCTGCTGTGTCGGCGTACTAGGCTGTGCCGGAGGCGGAGTCGCCTGCGGATTCTGCGAGAAGATAGAACCGGCGAGCAGCGCCGCTAGAACTAAACTGTAAAAAATCTTTACCATCAAAATCGAAGCTATCCTTGTTGGCCGCGTGAGCGGCCATCGACTTTCGCCGCGCCAACGCCCACGATATCAAGCCGGTTGTAATAGCGCCGCGTCAGCGGCGCACGAACCCGAATTTGTTTTCAACCGCCGCTACGCGGCGGGAATCATGTATCCGTTGTCCGTGGCCTGAAGGCCACGGCTAAATGCACCAGCCGCTGACGCGGCAAAATCCTAACCTATCTTCAAAGCCCATGCCGCTAAAGTCGTGTCGCCGCTGATACGACAATGCCGCCGAATTACCCCGCCCGCGACTGGTCTGGGTTGCGTCGATCTCCATCTTCATCCCGCACATCGCCCGTTGGGGTAAGCGTGCGAGAAAAACGATCTACAACCGGACGAAAGATCGCGGTCCTGATCGCCGCGCCTTTAGCTCGGATGCCGCGGAAGAATGCCGTCTCGCCAGCATCATCGAACAGCGAATAAAATACGGGCACCGCCAAAAGCGTCAGCAGTAAACAAAGCGATTGCCCGCCGACGACCAGGATCCCGATCGAACGATTTGTCGCAGCACCAGCACCGCTGCCGACTACGAGCGGAAGCATTCCGGCGACGAGAGCGATCGTCGTCATCAAGATCGGGCGGAGTCGATCGCGGTTCGCCTGGATAATCGCGTCGTACCGGCTCATGCCTTTTGCACGGAGCGTGTTCGTGTGGTCAATCTGCAAAATGGCGTTCTTCTTGACGATACCGAACAGCAGCAGTATTCCGAGCGCCGAAAAAATATTAAGCGTCTGTCCGGCGATCGCCGTCGAAAGCAGAGCGAACGGCACCGACAGCGGCAACGTCAGGAGGATCGTCACCGGATGGATGAACGATTCGAACTGCGCCGCGAGGATCAGGTACATGAAAACGAACGACAAAAGAAATGCGTATAGAAAAGCATCGTAAGCTTTCTGCAATTCCTTCGACTGGCCTGTAACACCGGTTAGATATTCAGGCGGCATCTGCAGTTGCGCCGCATACTCCTGTATCTTCGCAACGGCGTCCGACTCTGACGAATTCGGCGGCAAACTCGCCGATACGGTTACTTGCCGCAGACGATTAAGACGGCTGATCGACGAAGGGCTCAAGCCTTCGGTTAGTTTTACAACTCGATCGAGCGGCACCGTCCCGACGGCTCCGCCGGATGGCGTCGTGCCGTTGCTATTTCCACCCTGATTGCCCGCGTTCGCGTTACCGGGCTGCGTGGCTCTCCCAACGTTGGTCGAGCTCACCGAGAACTGCGGCAAGTAACTGCGATCGCGCCGATACTGTTCATCAGCCTGCACGACTACGTCGAACTGTTCCGAGCCTTCGCTGAATGTCGAAACGATCTGACCGGCGGCGAGAATGTTCAATGCCTGAGCGACGTCTCCGGCACGAACACCCAGATCGGCGGCCTTTGTTCGATCGATGACGACGCGAATCTCCGGCGATCCGACTTCGACCGATGTATCGGGATCGCGGAAGATCGGATCTTCCTTCATTTTCTCGACCAGGGCGTTCGCGTACTCGGTCAGCTTCACCATATCCGGGCCGGCGATGTATACGCCGACACCCGATCCTCCGCGTCCGAGCCCGATACTTCCGGCGATCGACGACGATGCCGAAACGCTTACCTGGTAATCCTTCGGTGGGATATTCAAATTCTTTACGATCTGTCGGGTCTGATTAATTAGCGCTGCCTGACCACGCGATCGTTCGGACACAGGCTTGAGGCTTACATTTATGAAGCCGTTGTTCGGACCCGAGCCGCGGCCAAAACCAGCGAGCACAAGCGTGTTCTGAACTTGGGGCATTTTCGCCCGGACTTCGCGAGCAATACGGTCGAG
>JBDTSA010000156.1:0-5756 GCA_039931335.1 Acidobacteriota bacterium | reverse complement strand
CGACGGTGTATCGCTTCTTCGCGTGATCAAGCTCTAACGTTGAGATCGATATCCGCGGCTCGTGCTGTGTCGCGAGGGCGAGCATGGCGAATCGGTGGTAAGCCGAGGTCGGAGGGCGGTCGGGCTTGTGCGGCGCGTGAAAAGCCGGCAAGAAGATGAATTCATCGAGATCGAATAGATCGATTAGTCTCTTCGCGACGGTCAAATGCCCGCAATGGACCGGATCGAAAGTGCCGCCGTAGAACGCGAGTCTTTTTAGTTTGCTGTTTGATGTCACGAAGGATCTTAGCTCGCGTCGGCCACCAGCCGGCCCTCCGTTTCAGCTGCCTGTTTCACTTCGTTCAATACCTTGACGACCGCGAAGACAAGAACGTCAAGGCCGACCCGCGTCGCGGATGAGATCGCAAGGAACTGCTTATTGTCTTTTGCCGCTCGTTCCTTCAATTTCGCCAGGCGTTCCGGTTCGTCGAGCGCGTCGATCTTTGTCGCAACGACTATCTGTGGCCTTTCAGCCAAATCTGCGTTGTAGTTCGCGAGCTCTCGATTGATTATTTCGTAATCCGAAACGGGATCGCGATCTGAGAGCGAAGACACGTCAACGAGATGCAATATGATCTTTGTCCTTTCAACATGCCGCAAGAAGCGGTCGCCGAGTCCGGCACCTTCGGACGCACCTTCGATCAAGCCCGGAATGTCAGCAACGACGAACGTTTTGAAGTCCCCTACGTCCACGACACCGAGATTTGGTTCGAGAGTCGTAAAAGGATAATCGGCGATCTTCGGCTTTGCCGCCGAGATAACGCTGATCAATGTCGATTTTCCCGCGTTGGGAAAGCCGACCAACCCGACATCGGCAATAAGCTTGAGCTCGAGCTGCAATTCTTTCTCATCGCCGGGCCGTCCGGTGTAGTGAAACTTCGGAGCCCGGCGCGTCGGCGTCGCAAAGTGTGAGTTGCCCCAACCGCCCTTTCCGCCTTTTGCGGCAAGGAATCGCTGGCCGGCCTCGGTAAAGTCGTAAACGAGCTCGTTGGTTTCGGAATTGAAGACCTGGGTTCCGACTGGCAATCGAATGGTTATCGATTCGCCATCCTTTCCCGAGCGGTTTGACCCCTCACCGTGATGCCCACGTTCGGCTTTATGCTCAGGGTTGTAGCGAAGATGGAGCAAAGTGTTCAGACCCTCGTCCGATTCGAGCCAAACATCTCCACCCACTCCGCCGTCTCCGCCCGATGGGCCGCCGCGCGGTATAAACTTCTCACGGCGGAACGCGGTGACACCATTTCCCCCATCTCCGGCTTTAATTTTTATCTTCGCTCGATCTATGAACACGTCTCGATTCTACACAACTTGGAAGACAGAACGTAGTTGATGACTTTTTTCGTCCGTCGGCGATGGCGGGATCTTGATGCCGTTGTGAGCAGGCGCCAAAACAAAAGCGTCGATCTGATTGCTCAAATCGACGCTCTTGATCCTTGTTGAGCACCGAAGTGCCCGAAAGGTTTGCGATTCCAGCATGCACACACTCGAATCGCGATTTTTGTATTCCGAAGCCGCTCTGCGGGGAGCCATCTCCGGTCAGCACCCAATTTGTTTTCACAATTTGCTACACCCGAAGGTGCGCGGTGCCATTAGGTTTTTGTTGTGGTGGCTTTTCCTCCACCGCCGGTTACGTGCCCGGCAACGAGGCTCTGAATCTTTCGACTCTGAGCGGCGTAGCACTCGAACGGTTGATCATTTCCGACGAGCGTTACTCGTTTTTATCCGAGTAACAGGAAAAGTCTTTCGACGATTCCCGCAAGCCTTTCGGCTTCGGCTCCTGGCGTATCTGAGTAGCGGCTTTCCGCTCCTTCTACTCTCGAACGATGCGTCACCGCATGCGTTCCACCTCCAGGTCCCGGTCAAAATGCCCATAAGCAATCTCGACTGTGTAATGGATTCTACACGGCTTATTTTGAGTGTCAAGTATAAAATACTTTAGCTTTTGCCCTTATTTTATCGAGCTATTGTGGAAACTTTGTGGAAAAGAGGATGGCGAGGTTTGTGGAAATTTTGTGGAAAACCAAACAACTCTTTTCGCTATGGGACGTTCTTCCGATGACCCGGATCCAGCAGATGTCTCGGCAGGTGAGAACCGCTTATGTATGGATTGAGAAGATAGTAAATTTATTGTCGTTGTCGAAAAAAAAGAATCTATCGTTCGTCGATTTAAAATGAAAAAGCACACATCAGATGGTGTGTGCTTCGAAACTGAAATTGAAAATATCTACACTGACTCGACGGTTTCCTTCTGGAGCTGAGAAGCACCTTCTGCATAGACGCTGATGAATTTTCCTTTCGAACCCTTGTTCTCAAATTTCACAAAGCCCTCGATCAATGAGAAGAGCGTGTCGTCTTTGCCGCGGCCAACATTATTGCCCGGCTTCCACTTCGTTCCACGCTGCCTGGCCAAGATATTGCCGCCGAGTACATGCTCGCCGCCGAACTTCTTAAGGCCAAGCCGCTGTGCGTTTGAATCGCGACCGTTTCTGGATGAACCTACACCTTTCTTATGAGCCATTTTATATTGCCGGTCGCGTGCGTCTCAAAGGTCGCGGCGACCTTACTCCTAAATCTTTTCTATTTTGATCTCAGTATAACCTTGGCGGTGACCTTGCTTCCGCTTGTATTGTTTGCGACGCTTCTTCTTAAAGACGATCACTTTGTCGCCCTTGCCGTGGCCAACGACAGTCGCATTAACGGTACCTTCACCTATCTTGGCGTCTTTGCCGCTTCCGAGGACGAGGGCCTGAACGTCAACCTTTGACCCTGCTTTTCCTTCGATGGTCGGAACGCGAAGCGTTTGGCCGTCTTCGACAGCGAACTGTTTGCCGCCGGTCTTGATAATTGCGTAACTCATCTCTTTTATCTCCGATGGCCACTGGAAAGAATGGGCCCAGTAGCCGAAAAGTTGAAATTATACGGAAAACACGGGAGTAGGTCAAACTCGTTTGCATAGGAGGCTGGCCAAGGAAATGTGGACACGCGTGCTATCATCGATTTGACTTTCTCAATACAACCAGCAAGACGGAGGTTTCATGGATATCTTCGATAACGATTCCGCCCGGCACGTAACCCGTACGAGCGTTCTGCACGCAGCTGACTGGTTCTTCTGGCTCGCGATCCTCTCAGTCATTAATTCCCTCATCGTTTATAACTACCAGGTTCCCAACACTCCGATCGCCCTCGGCATTACGCAATGGTTAGACGGAACGACGAGCGGCTTCAACGCCACAATGTCAACTAGCGCGCTTGTTACAAACATTCTGATCGCCGGAGTGGTTGCCGCTTTTGGCCTGATGGCCCGTCGGGGAAGCGATGTTGCGTTTGTGCTCGGGATCTTTCTTTATGTGATCGACGCAATGTTGACCATCGGTCTGCGAGACTTTTTCGGATTCGGAGTCCACCTCATCGCGCTTTTCTTCCTGGTCAAAGGATTATTGGCCAGCCGGCATATCCGCGAAAATGCCGTTTCCATCTAGGAACGTACTAAACAGCTGAAGGATCTCGTACGGCGGCGATGAAAGGTAGATTTCGATATCGTCCGGCGGCATCGAGCCCGTACCCTACCAAGAACCGGTTTGGTACGACAAAGCCCGTGTAATCGATCTTCAACTCAGTCTTGATCCGCGGATCGGGCTTGTCGAGAAACGTCGCCAACTTTATCGAATTCGCCCCCCGAGAGCTGAGAATCTCGAGTAGCCGCGAGAGGGTCAGGCCCGTATCGACGATATCCTCGACAACGATGACGTGCTTGTCGCGAATCGGATTGCTCAAGTCCTTGAGGATCTCAACGTCGCCTGTCGATACGGTGCCATCCTTGTAGCTCGAAACGGCCATGAAATCGATCGTCAACTGAAGGTCAATCGCCCGCATCAGGTCAGCCATAAAGACACACGATCCTTTCAAAACGCCAACAAGCACGAGATCGCGCTCGCTGTATTCGCGTGTGATCTGCTCGCCGAGCTCGCCTATTCGGTCGTGGATCTGGCGTTCACTGTATAAGACTTCCAGATTAGGATTCGTGAATTCGGTTGTATCGATTTTTGGTGATTCGGCTGACATAATTTCACTAGGACGGAAGGACGGTTTTAGAAATACTATTCAAACAATTTATAATTTACAAGCGGCGGTGCCGCTCGAGTTAGTTAATCGAAATCATGTCCGATAAATCCGAAGAAACACGTGATCGCGTCCGGGCCTTAGTGCGTCAGGTGCTTGAATCCGTTCCTGTTGAAGACGAAGCGGCCTCGATAGATGTGGCCCCCGAACACCTCGTCGTAAATTCTCTTCGGGAGAAGGCGGAGCGCGAATACGATCGCGACGAATCGGCAAAGAAGCTTATAACTGAGGATGACTTGCGCGGATTGGATTTTGGTTCCCGGGTTCGTGTTTCAGAAAGTGTAAAGTTTACGCCGCTCGCCTCCGACATCGTCCGCGAGAAGGGAATCATTCTCATTCAAAAGAAATCCCGCAGTGAGGGTCTGAAAGTATCATCGGTCGGCATCGGCGCAGATCACGGCGGCTACGCGATGAAGGAGCAGCTCAAGACGTTTCTCGAGCAACTGGGTTTGCAGGTCCGCGATTTTGGAACCAACTCGACCGACGCGGTCGATTACCCGGACTTCGCTTACGCCGTCGCGAGATCGGTCGCCGCAAAGCATGTTGATATCGGAATTGTGATCGATGGTGCGGGAATCGGAAGCGCGATGGCGGCGAACAAGGTATCTGGAGTTCATGCGGCAGCGTGTTATTCGGCGACACTCGCTCGAAATTCTCGCGAACACAATGGAGCTAACGTGCTGACGCTTGGCAGCGGACAAAGCTCGTTTGAAG
The DNA here is from genome assembly GCA_039931335.1 of Acidobacteriota bacterium. Taxonomy (GTDB): domain Bacteria; phylum Acidobacteriota; class Blastocatellia; order Pyrinomonadales; family Pyrinomonadaceae; genus OLB17. Next base: position 884 of record JBDTSA010000156.1, on the reverse strand, counting down.
AGGTTAAGGATATCGTCCGGGCCTTCATGACAACTGAGATCACTGAAGAGCGACACAAACGCCGTGTCGCTAAGATCGACGCTATCGAAAAGGAATACAAAAGGTGATAACATCGGCTTCCGGTTTATGAACAAGAACGGCAATTACGAACAGCTAGTCGATCAAATCACTGATCTCGTTCTGGCGAAGATCGGCGGTGACGATTATTGCCCGACGTTCTGCAGCGCGGACGTCCAGCGGGTCGTCGATGCTGGGGCAGAGCGTATAGGTATTGTTCTCGGTGAAACCGCGACTGCCCATGATTGGGCGAGCCTCATCGACCACACGTTGTTAAAGCCGGAGGCGAGTGAAGCGGACATTCGCAAGCTCTGCGACGAGGCTGCGAAATTCGGCTTCGCGTCGGTTTGTGTTAATCCGGCCTGGGTCAAAGCCGCCGCGGAATTTCTTCGGGGAACGGGCGTCCCGGTCTGCACCGTGATCGGTTTTCCGCTCGGAGCAACGCTGCCGGATGTAAAGGCATACGAAGCGAGACGCTCGATCTTCAATGGCGCTAGAGAGGTTGATATGGTGATCAACATCGGGGCGCTAAAATCGGGTGACGACTGTGCGGTTGAAGACGACATACGGGCGGTTGTCGATGCGGCACATGAAAACCGAGTCCTGTGCAAAGTGATAATCGAAACCGCACTTCTGACCGACGATGAGAAGGTCCGTGCATGTCTTGCCGCGAAGAACGCAGGAGCAGACTTTGTAAAGACGTCGACGGGGTTCTCGAAGGGCGGCGCGACTGTTGACGATATTGCGCTAATGCGTCGAACCGTTGGAAGCTCCCTCGGCGTCAAAGCTTCGGGTGGAGTGAAGGGAATCGACGACGCCCGTGCAAT
>JBDTSA010000155.1:0-5762 GCA_039931335.1 Acidobacteriota bacterium | reverse complement strand
GTCGTGCAGACAGTCGGAAATTATCAGTCGGATCTGATGTTCGTCGGCGAAGCGCCGGGCGCGGACGAGGACGCGAAGGGCGAACCTTTTGTCGGCCGGGCCGGTCAGCTTCTCAACAAGATAATCGAGGCGATCGGGATGAAGCGCGACGAGGTTTGCATTGGCAACATCAATCGTTGCCGGCCGCCGGGGAATCGCCAGCCGACGCTGCCTGAAGCACATACATGTAAACCGTTTCTTCTGCGCGAGATTGCCGTCATCCGTCCGAAAGTCATCGTCGTCATGGGTAATACGGCCCTTCACAACCTGCTCGACACGAAGGTCGGCATCACGCGGATGCGCGGCCAGTTTCATGACTACTTCGGCGTCAAGGTGATGCCGACATTCCATCCGGCCTACCTCCTTCGCGACCCAAGCAAAAAACGCGAGGTCTGGGACGACATGAAAATGGTCAAGGCCTATTTAACTTCGCTCACAAAGTAGGTCTTGAGCTATGCAGTCTTCGTTGTGTGGGGAAGGACCGGCACTTTCGAGTGAGAATGTTCACGACGTAAACGCCGATCTACTGGAAAGAGCGGAGCTTCGATTTCCGAGAGAGATATTCGCCTTCGGGATCGGACATGAAAACCGGAAGTCGCCGTCTTAGGCGAATCTCCGGGCCCGCCGGATGCAGCAGCGGGGAAGCCGGTCGCCGGCCCAGCCGATGATCTCCTCCGAAGGATCCTAAAGTCGATCGAATTCAATCCCGATCGGTGTTATCTCACCAACGTGCTGAAGTTCATTTCCCAAGGTGACGTGATCGGCACGGACACAATTGCGTTTTTCAGACCCTACCTTCTGCGCGAGATCTTCGCCGCTGCACTTCGCATTGTTATCTCGCTAGGTAACACTCCGACACGATCGTTTCTCAATACGAAGGAATCTATTTCCAAACTTCGGGGCAAACTGACGGATGTGGACGGTATAAAAGTGATGCCGGCTTTCAATCCTGCATATCTACTTTGAGATCCGACAAAAAAGTGAGAAGTGTGGGAAGATATAAACATCGTCCGCGAATTTCTCGGGTAAGAATATCCCGCCTACTGAATCCGGCAATACCGAACGGTCGAACGTTAAGGTGTAACACTATCAGGACTGCGCGGAGGTGCCATGCTGGGTTTATACAGAGATGATAATGACGATACGGATCGTTTGAAGAACGGCTACGAGGCGTGCCGCGCGATCACGAAGCGATACGGCACGAGCTTTTATTTCGCAACCCAGTTCTTCCCGAAAGAGACCCGTGACGGCATTTACGCGGTTTATGCCTTTGCGCGCATTCCGGATGAGATAGTCGATGATCCCGTGAATCGTAATCGTGATGAGGCACTCAGAAAGCTTGCGGATTGGAGGGAACACTGGTTATCGGCGATGCGTTTGGGCCGCTCCGATGATCGCGTGATGAACTCCATCGTCCACGCGTTTCACAAATATAAGATTCCCATCGAAGTCGGTGAGGCTTTTCTGCGGTCGATGTTCATGGACGAGGAAAAGAGCGAATATCAAAACTACGCGGATCTCGAAGATTACATGTACGGCTCGGCAGGAGTAATCGGTCTAATGGTGACACGTGTCGTCGGCTTCGAATCCGACGACGCTTTTCCGTTCGCCGTAAAACTTGGATACGCGTTTCAGCTTACCAACTTCCTGCGTGACATTCGCGAAGATTGCGACGAGCTCGGCAGAGTATACATGCCGAAGGACGAGCTCGCTCGATTCGGCCTTTCGGTCGACGATATTCGTGATCACACTCGCGACGAAAGATTTCTCGAATTCATGAAATTCCAGATTGAGCGCAACCGCGAAATATACCGGCAAGCACAGCCGGGTATTAAGCTCCTCAACTGGCGCGGCCGTCTCGCAGTTCGCGTTTCTTATGTTTTGTACAAGGCTATCCTCAACGAGATCGAGCGGGCAAACTACAATGTATATGCAGGGCGCGTCCGGACAAATTACCAGCAGAAGCTCGCTCTTTCGTTAAAAGCCCTTGCCGGTGTCTATGAATAAAAAGGTCGTCGTGATCGGCGCCGGTATAGGCGGACTCGGAACTGCCGGTTTATTCGCAAAAAAAGGTTACGACGTAACGGTTCTCGAAAAAAACGAGAACTTCGGCGGACGGGCAAACATATTCGAAGCCGACGGCTTTCGTTTCGACATGGGGCCGTCGTGGTATCTTGCACCCGACATCTTCGAGCACTTCTTCAATCTGCTCGGAGAAAAAGTCAGTGATCATCTCACGCTGAAGAAGCTTCAGCCCTCGTACCGGATTTTCTTTCGTAAAGATTCAAACCCGCTCGACATCCATTCCGATCTCGACACTGACACTCGAACCTTTGATTCGATCGAACCCGGTTCGGGAGAAAAGCTTCGCGCTTACTTGAAGCAATCCGAATATCAGTACGAGGTCGCGACCCAGCACTTCATGTACAAGAACTACGACACGGTCTTCGATTTCTTGAATCGACGTGTCATGACCGAGGGGCAAAAGCTCTCCGTGTTCTCGAAAATGCATTCGTTTGTCTCGAGGTTTTTCAAATCGAAAAAGCTCCAGCAGGTGATGGAGTACACGATGGTATTTCTCGGCACGTCTCCGTACGAGGCGCCGGCTCTGTACAACCTGATGTCGCATATGGATTTCAACCAGGGCGTGTTCTATCCGATGGGCGGCTTCTACGAATTGATAAAGGCCTTGGTTGCGATTGCCGAAAAGAATGGTGCAAAGCTCAGAGGCGGCGCGAATGTGGCGGAGATCGTTGTTAAGAATGGAGTGGCGACCGGAGTTCGTCTCGCTGATGGCGAGATCGTTCCGGCGGACTTGATCGTTTCGAACGCGGACATGTGGTTCACGGAGACGAAGCTATTGCCGGAGAAGTCGCAGACGCATAAGCAGAAATACTGGAATAAACGCGTCATGGCTCCGTCCGCCTTCATCATGTACCTCGGTGTTCGTGAAAAGCTCCCAGGGATCACACATCACAATCTACTTTTCTCTGAGGACTGGCGAAAGAATTTTGACGATATTTACAAAAGCCCGTGTCTGCCGGACGAGCCATCACTTTATGTCTGTGCATCGAGTGTAACGGACCCCAGCGTCGCCCCCGAAGGGAAAGAGAATTTGTTTGTGCTTGTTCCGATCGCGTCGGATCTTGAAATGGGAAGCGGCGAAAAAGAATCGTATGCCGACAAAATCCTTGCGCTGATGGAAATTGAAATGGGACTTCCGGGACTGCGCGACAAGATCGAGTATCGGCGAATCTACACGGTTGAGAATTTTGCGACGGATTACAACAGTTTTAAAGGCTCGGCACTCGGCCTCGCTCATACGATCTGGCAGACGGCGATCTTTCGACCGAAGAATCAGTCTTCGAAGGTGAAGAATTTGTATTATGTCGGAGCGGGCACCAATCCCGGTATCGGCACGCAGATATGTTTGATCAGCGCCGAGCTTGCATACAAACGCGTTCATGGAATCAATACCGCGGGTCCATTAGAGCAAATTTGAGATTGCGACGAACCAGAACAGAGCGAGTCCGGCTCCGGCATTGATAAGCGGGAAGTACTTGTAGACTGCGAAGACATGGTCGTTCTTTTCACCCGCGATCGAGACCGCGATCATCGAGACGTAGACCAGGCAGAGTACGGTTGCGACGAACCCGAGATATGGATGCGCGAAGATCGCGGCGGCGACAAAGGCGCCCAAACAGAACGTAAGCGTTCCCGTCTTACCCAGTAGAGTCGCGATCGTCGCGACGGAAGCGGCACGATCAGCCTCGATATCAGGAATCGCAGAGTATGCGTGCATCGCGGCGGTCCAGAAAGCAGCCGCGACGATAACGCCGAGCGGAGGCAAATTGCCGGTCAGCATTTGGAACGCAAAAACACCGGGCAGAATATACAGGATATTGAAAAGCGAATCGAGAAACGGAATTTGCTTTGCCCGCACGGGCGGTGCGGAATAGAAGATCGCTACGAGTAGGAACGCGGCGAGTGTCGGCAATGATCCTCCTGCGAGAATGATTACCGCAGCAATGAACGGTAAATTCAAAACGGCGATCCAGATCCAAAGTGCTCGATGCGTTTCCGGCTGAACGAGCATTTCATACTCGACTTTTTTCGGATTGAGCCGGTCTGTCTCAAAATCGAAAATATCGTTGACACCATATACCAGCAGGTTCGCCGGCAAGAAAAAGTAAAGACCGAACAAGATCGAATCGAACCTCAGCAGATCGGACCGTGAAGACGCACCCGCCGCGAGGCCGACAAGGTACGGCCCAAAGAGGTACAGCCAAAAACGCGGCCGGCTGATTCTAACGATATTCGTCATTTCGAAAAGTATAGCTTAGTGATGAGACGCCGCACGCAAATCGGAATACTGTTTCTCATGTTCATCGCACTCGCGGTGTCGGCGTTCTTCATGGCGAACGTTGCGATGCCCGGATGGTCCCATGTCGTCTCTTCGATCAGCGTTGTACTCTTCGCGGTACCTTGCATATGGGCAACGAAGATGTGGCTCGGATTGCGCGATGCCATCATTTTGTTAGGTGCGCTAGCATTGCTCGCATTGGTTATTGAAATGTCGGCAATCACGACGGGTTTTCCCTACGGACACTTTGGTTACTCCGAGCATCTCGGCTATAAGTTATTCGCCGTCGTTCCGTGGACGGTTGCATTCGCGTGGCCGCCTTTGCTATTGGCGGCATATTCGGTCGCCGCGAACGTGAACGCCTCAAGATCGACGCGGCTCGTGATAACGACAGTCTCACTGCTCACGTTCGATCTTGTTCTCGATCCCGGTGCGGTGCAGCTCGGGTTCTGGAAGTACGCTGGCGCCGGCGTATTTTATGGTGTTCCGCTTTCGAATTTTGCCGGCTGGATAATTTCGGGTTTTGTTGGTGCAGTGATTCTAGAGATAATCGTCACGCGTCTCCGGCCGTTGCTGCCGGTGCCGGTCCAGCTAAGTGCGAGCGCAGTTTTTATTATCTGGTTCTGGTCCGCATTTGCCGCGTTTGCCGGGATGATCGCGCCGGCATTGATCGGCCTGATCGTTCTCATCGCGCTCGCAGCTTGCTGGAGAAAGTTTCATTACCACTTTGACGATAAGATCGTCCTCATCGACGAGCACGATAACGCCGTTGGGACAGCATCGAAGCTCGAATCGCACAACGCCGATACCAAACTGCACCGCGCCTTTTCCGCTTTTATTTTTAATCGTCGCGGCGAATTACTTTTGCAGCAGCGGGCGCTGACAAAGAAGACATGGCCGGGAGTTTGGTCGAATTCTTGTTGCGGGCATGTAATGCTCCACGAGGCCACGGCGCGAGCCGCCGAACGGCGTCTAAAATTTGAGCTTGGTATGAGCGGGATCGAGCTCGTAACGGCGTTGCCGGATTTCAGGTACTGTGCGGAAAAAGATGGCGTTGTCGAGAACGAGATCTGCCCGGTTTTGATCGGCGTGACGGATGCACAACCGTTTCCGAATCCATCAGAGGTTGCGAATGTAAGATGGATCGACTGGAACAAATTCCTCAATTCACTCGGCGAACCCGAAACCGATATTTCACCGTGGGCCAAACAGGAAGTTCGCCTTCTGACCGAAAGCGAAGTATTCAGCAACTGGTTTGCACGCGAGATCCGATCTTCGGACGCGTCTGCCGCGGTGTGATAATCTGGCAGCGAGAAAATTCATCAGTCTGGACAACATCATGAAAGGCATTCTTTCGATC
>JBDTSA010000154.1:0-5785 GCA_039931335.1 Acidobacteriota bacterium | reverse complement strand
GGCCGCTTTTTTGTTTGACGCAATTGTTCCTGTATCATTGGGCCGAGACCCTATATGTTTTGTAGCACATGCGGAAAAGAGAATTCCGACGACGCGGTCTATTGCCAAAAATGCGGTCGGCAGTTCGAGGCGGAAGAAGAGACGCGGGTCGCGATGAAAGACAGGTGGGCTCCCGAGCCGCAAGGCGCAGGCGGTCTCGAGACAACGCGTATCTTTTCGATAACTCCGACACTGAAATTTGTTTACGTCGGTTACCTTCTGGCTGTTATCGGCGCTTTCCTTCTGGTCGGTATCGTCAGCCTGTTTCTGGCGACGACCGTTTCAGTAGTGGCAAGCGTGATCCTCGGCATGGCTCTGCTTTTGATTCCTTTGTTTTTTCACTTGCGGAAGAAACTCCTGCGATACACCTTAACCGACACGACCATCGAAATAGATCGCGGACTGATCTCACGAACGACTCAGAACATTCCGCTGCGAAGGATCCAGGACGTCACCGTGTCGGCGACGATGATGCAGCGGATGCTCGGCATGGGCGATGTCATCATCGACAACGCAAGCGAAGATGGCGGGAAAGTGATTTTGGATGACATCGACTCGCCGAAAAAATACGCCGAGCTGATGCTGCGGCAGATGCGGCAGATCGAACGATGAAAATGAGAAGAGTGAAAAGGTGAAAAGGTGAAAAAGCGACGGTACGAAAATAGATAGATGCATAGGCCGCTACTGCTTTTTCACTCTTTCACCTATCCACTTTTTCACTTTGAGAATTATGACAACTATCTTCGTAACCGGCGGTGCAGGATTTATCGGTTCTGCGTTCGTCCGGCTCGTTCTTGAAGAAAACAAGGATCTAAGGATCGTCGATTTCGATGCGCTTACCTACGCCGGAAACCTCGAGAATCTCGAAGGCGTAGCTCCGACGCGCCACGCGTTTATCAAAGGCGACATCTGTGACCGTGATGCCGTCATGAGCGCGCTGCCCGATGGCTGTGACGCGATCTTTAATTTTGCCGCGGAGTCTCATGTCGATCGAAGCATTCACTCGGCTGACGAATTCCTGCGAACCAACATTATCGGAACCCAGGTCTTACTCGACGTGGCGCGGGCAAAGAATGTTCGTCGCTTTGTTCAGATCTCAACCGACGAAGTCATGGGAAGCCTGCCGGACGAAAGCGATGAGTATTTCGCCGAAGATTCGCCGCTCCAGCCAAACTCGCCATACGCCGCTTCAAAAGCATCCGCGGAATTCGTCGTCCGCGCGGCGCGAAAAACCTTCGGCATCGACACGGTCGTCACTCGCTGCGGCAACAATTACGGGCCGCGACAATTTCCCGAAAAGTTAATTCCACTGATGATCTCGAACGCGATGAATGACGATCCGCTGCCGGTTTACGGCGATGGCAAGAACGTCCGCGATTGGATCTTTGTCGATGACCATTGCCGCGCGATCTGGAAGGCTTACGAGAAAGGACGCTCGGGTGAGGTCTACAACATAGGTTCGCGAAATGAAAAGTACAACATCGATGTCGTGAGATCGCTGCTCGATGCACTCGATAAACCTGAGAGCCTGATCACCTTCGTCACCGACCGGCTCGGACATGACCGGCGGTACGCGATCGATCCGACGAAATGCGAAACGGAGTTGGGATGGAAACCTCTGGTGGCCTGGGAGGCGGGATTGAAGATCACGATCGACTGGTATCGCGAAAATCAGGCCTGGGTCGATCATATCAGAAACGGCGAATATCGAAATTACTACAAAACAATGTACGGAGCGGCATTGAAGTAACTGTGAACTATGAGCTATGAACGGAAGCTTGACTTCGAATAGAGCTTGCGATCGTTCTGACAGTCATAGCTCACAGTTCATAGCTCTTAGTTCATAGTTCACACCTCACAGTTCATCGTTGAAGAAATGAAGATCCTCATCACCGGAGCAAATGGAATGGTCGCGCGGGCGGCAGCGGAGCACTGCCGTACTATCGGCGACGGCGTCGTTGCACTAAACAGGCCAGGGTTGGACATCGCGGACGCGGACGCGGTTTTCAAATGCTTTGAAAAACATCGTCCGGACGCGGTCCTGAATTGCGCGGCGTTCACCGATGTTGACGGCGCTGAATCGAATCCGGAAGCGGCGCGCGATGCAAATACAATCGGCCCCCGAAATCTTGGTGAAGCCGCGAAACGTGTCGGCGCAAGATTCGTGACGATCTCAACGGATTATGTTTTCGACGGTGTGGATCCGGATTTTTATGATGAGACCGACGCAGCAAATCCGCGCGGGGTTTATGCGGAGACGAAATACGACGGCGAGCTCGCCGCAGCCGCGGCCAATTCAGATTCCGTGATCGTTCGATCCGGTTGGATATACGGGCACGGCGGCACAAATTTTCTGAGCGTAATGCATCGGCTGCTCGCCGAAGGAAAGAAGATCAAGGCAATCTCGAATGCTTATGGGACGCCGACATTCGCAAACGATCTGGCCCGGCGGCTGCGCGAACTTGCCGGGGGAAACGTGTCCGGCATTCTTCATGTCACAAATTCCGGGGCGGGCACCAGCTATCTCGGCTTTGCGGAGAAGGTGTGCGAGATCGGAGGATTTGATAAAGCTCTGATCGAACCAGTGTCAAATAACGATCTAAAACGCCCTGCTCCCCGGCCAGTTAACTCCAAGCTCGTGAGCATCAGAATCGACGAGCTCGGTCTTCAACCGCTTCCGGATTGGGAGACCGCTTTGGCTGAGTTTCTCGAAATAGAATTCAGAATTCAGTAGTCAGAATTCCGTAGTCGGAAAAAGCAAAAGGCAGACGAGCAATCTAAATGCTTTCTGCCTTTCTCTTCTACCGAATTCTGACTCCTGAATTCCGACTACTGAATTCTGACTACTGACTAATGCCTACTGCTTCGTCCGATGTATCGCCCCGACATCTTCCATCACCGGAGTCGATTCGTCAGCGTCGCTCTTCGCGTAGTATTCGTAGTAGCCGGTACCGTAGTAATCATATTCCATCGAACCCGCCTTGATCCCGTTAAGCACGACACCATAAATCCTCGCACCGATGTTACCGAGGCGATGCTTGAATCTTCGCATCAAGTGGATCGAGCTCTTGCCGGCCATCGCGACGATGACGACACCGTCGACCAGCGTCGAAAGGATCGTTGCATCCGTAAACGAGATCGCGGGCGGCGAGTCGATGATGATGTGCTTGTAGCGTCCGCGCAGAAACTGCAAGAGATTCTTCATCTCGTTCGAGCTGAGAAGCTCTGCCGGATTAGGCGGTATCGGCCCGCTGGTAATGACCTTCAGCCGCGGCAGCTCGCGACATGTTTTGATCAGATGTTCGGTGTTCCGCTCGCCCGAAAGATAATTTGTCAGGCCCTGTGAATTTTCAAGATCGAAATAACTATGCAGCCGCGGGCGTCGCAGGTCGCAATCGACGATCACGACATCGGCATCCGCCTGCGCAAGCGTGACGGCTGTATTGATCGCTGTTGTCGTTTTGCCTTCTGAAGGCTGCGACGACGTGACCAGTATCGACTGCGGTGGTTTACCCGCCGACGAGAACAATAGCGACGTCCGCAAGTGACGGTACGCCTCGGCCATCGGCGAGTGTCTTTCTTCGAGCGTGATCAGGCCGGTCGATATCGGAGCTCCCCCGTTCCCAATGCCGTTTGCCGCGGCAAGCTTGAGGCGTCGTTTCTCCGAGCCGAAGTGGTGCGGGATAAGTGCCAGTGTCGGTAGCCCAAGATGCCGGCCGATGTCATCCGAAGTCTTTACGGAGTCATCGAGATAGTCGAGCAGGAATGCAAGTCCGATGCCGACCGCAAAAGAAACCAGAAATGCGACAAGAATATTTCGAGCTCGCTGTGGTCCGATCGGACCGCCAGGCGTAACCGCATTCGCGGCGATCTTGATGTTCTCCGGACGGCCGCTCGCGATTGCAAGCTCCTGCTCCTTTTGACGCTGAGTGTAAGTGTCGAGCAGATTACGGTTCGTTTCGATCTCGCGCTTCAACGTCGTTAGCCGCGTCTCAGCCTGGCCTTCGAGGTTCGCTTTCGAGGCACCGCGGTCAAAATCGGCGCGAGCTTCAGCTTCACGCTGTTGAGCGGCTCCGAGTTGCGATCGCAAACTCGCAAGCACTTCGCGCTCGGCATTTTTCTCGAGCTTTACACCTTCAGATTTGATCTTATCGGAGACTTCTTCGTTGATCTTAACTTTCTGTGCCTCAAGCTCTTTGATCTGAGCATTGACGGCGGTGACTTCTTTGTACTCGGGTGTGTACCTCACGAGAAGTGTCTCTCGCTTTTCCTTTGCTGCGTTGATCTTGTTATCTATTTCGTCAATTCGCTTCTCGAGATCAGCCTGACGTTTCAGATTTTGACTTCGGGCATCCTGGATCGCTTTGTTGTCACCCACGACCGCCAGGATATCGCCCTTCTGGCTGGCATTTAATGCTCCGGTATACAACGCCTGGATCTTACTTGCTTCGTTCTCAGCCTCCCGCAACTTTACTAGCTGGGCCGAGAGGTCGCTGGCCCGAAGCTCACCGCCCTTATCTCCGAGGGGCAGATTGCTCGAGCTCATCACACTAATAAGCTCAACCTCTTGCTGACTGATCGTATTCTTCAGATCTTCGATCGACTTCGTCAGATCTTCATAGGCTCGTCGGGCACCTTCCGTTTCACGCTGGGCGTCCTTTTCAATGAACACCTCCGCGACCTTATCTGCCACCCTCGCCGACAGATCAGGCTTCGGTGTCGTCACGCTGATATTTACAAGATTTGTGCGTTCCTTCGGTTGCACCGTGACCCGTCCCGCAAGGATCGATGCATACAATTCTGCACGAGATCTTTCGTCGGCGGTAAGCTGCAAGGTCTGCTGCGAGTCCGAGCTTCCGGGGACGTCACTGACGATCGGCAAAGAACTATCCGAACCGCCTTCGCGCTTCGCGCTTGAGAAAATTGATCTGAGGCCTGAAAGGATTCCGCGGTCTTCGTTTCCAAACAAGTCGGCTTCCCTGTACAAGCCCAAACGGACGACGACTTCTTTCATCAAGTCGCTATTCTGCAAAAGTTCGAGCTGGGTGTTGTAGTAGTTCGCGTCGTTCCCAAAATTGATATTGATCGACTCTTTGGACTGGACCTTCGGCTTGCGCGGCTCAATGACCATTTCGGTCGTCGCCTGATATTGCGACGGCATTCTATACATATAAAATGCGACCGCGGCCGTCGCGATAGTCGTCAACGCGATGATGATGGGAAGCCTTTTCTTAACAACGTTGAAGTACTGCTGAAGGGAGCGGCGACCCTCGGTTACCTCGTCATCGTAAAACCCGGCATAGCTAGCGGGATACTCAGTCTTCGGTGCTCGCAAATCGAGCGATTTCGGCAGCGGAGTAAGCCTTTGATCATGTTCCATACCTCTAAATACTGCTAAACCGGAGAATCTATCCGATTAATTTGGACGAACTTGTGTTTATAGCACATCCAAATGCATTTTTCACGAAATTTTTAGAGGTTTGTACGGTACCAGACGTTGCCGTTGATATCTCGTACATTCAATAAAGGTCCGATAGAACCGGCCCTTTGTTCGCCCCGAGACGCGGGTGTTATACTGCATGTTTACTGTTTCAGGCGTATTTTTACCTTAGTGTGTAGTCATGAATTCATCGTCCGAAAAGCTCGTAAGTGAGACCAATTTTGCCTTGGGTGTTCCCGGCTTTCAGTATTCCGATCTGTTCGACGCCGGTCGGCTTGCTGATCTGGCTAAAGCCTTCTACGCCGA
>JBDTSA010000153.1:0-5788 GCA_039931335.1 Acidobacteriota bacterium | reverse complement strand
GCCTCCCGCGAACCCGAGTCCACCCGTTGCCAAGCCCAACGAAGTCAGCCATTTCAGCTCGGCCAACTTTCCGGCCATCGCGATCAGCAGACCGCCGAATATCGTCACGAGGATCGACAGTCCCATGATTTGCGGACGGAACGAACGCGGCCGTTCCTCTAACAACTCGGCGCCGCATGACCGGCAATACTGCTGATCCGCAAAAGTTTCTGATCCACAGTTTGGACAATTCATTTTCGTTACGTTAGCACATCGATCATACGCCGAGGTTTTGCAGGCAGTTCACTATTATTCAAAGCGTGATGTATTTCGCGCTAGTCAGAACCACCTGCGGTAGCGGGTGGTTAGATACGATGAACCCGACACTGAACCATCGATCGAAACGTTTTACGTCAAGCGGAGTCCGACTGGATAATACTATTCAAGTTAAAATTGACCCATTGAAACACACGAAAGTATCGGTATGGGCGTCATTATGTCGCGAGCGTCAACCCGAACCGCGCAAAGCGGAAAGGCGGCATTAGTATTTCGTGTGACTTCGTGTGATTTAGTAGTTCCAGTTCCTGAGAGCTGAAGACCTGGAACCACGAACCCACACGAAGGCACACGAAAATACGAGCTTGAGGTCCGGCCCACTAACGTTGCAGTGCAATTATCTGGTAAACTTCGCCCACTAAAAACACCAATGTCGATCAAGAAACTGATACTCATCACCCTCCTCGCGGTCTTAACGGTCCGCGCGCAGGACTGGCCGAAGGCGACGCCGAAGTCGGTTGGCGTCGATGCAAAAGCGCTCGCCGCGTTCGATGCTGAGATCGCATCCGGCAAGTTCGGCAACATTGATAGCTTCACTATTGTCCGTCACGGCAAGTTGGTTTTCGAGCGCCGGTACGCGCACGACTACGACAAGATCTACGGCGACGATGCTAAGAAGCAAAGCCCCCTCAACCCACACGACCTTACCGGCCCGTACAACTACTACAATTCTTACTGGCATCCGTGGTACCAACGGGGCGAGCTGCACACGCTGCAGTCAGTCTCTAAGACGATCACATCCATCATCGTCGGCGTCGCAAGGAATAGAAAAGAATTCCCCGATCTCGATACGCCGGTGATGAACTTTTTCGACGCGTCAAAAGTTGCGAACGTCGATGATCGCAAACGGCGGATGACCATCCGGCACTTGCTGACGATGTCGGCGGGCTTCGACTGGAACGAGGATCTGCCGTACACGAATCCGAGCAACACCGGTATACAGATGGAGGCGTCATCCGACTGGGTCGATTACACCATCAACCGGCCGATGGCTTACGAGCCGGGTACGAAGTTTCAGTACAACTCGGGTGCGACGCAAATCCTTGCACACATTTTTCGAGTCGCGACCGGCACCGATATCGAGGACTACGCGGCCCGGAATCTTTTCGCTCCGCTCGGCATCAGGCAGTATTTCTGGAAACGTTCGCCCAGCGGATTGGTCGATGCCGAGGGCGGGATCTACCTGCGGCCGCGTGACGTCGCCAAGCTCTGGTATCTGTTTCTGAAACGCGGCATGTGGGAAGGGAAGCAGATCGTGTCCGCTGAGTGGGTGAAAGATTCAGTTACGCCTGCGTTCGATCTTGGCGGAGCCAAATACGGTTTGAAGTGGTGGATGTATCCCTACGGCAAAGACAACTCAAAGCTCGTATGGGGCGGCTCCGGCTTCGGCGGCCAACGCCCGATGGCGTTTCCGGAATACGACATGGTGGTCGTCTACACCGCGTGGAACATCGGCTCCGGCCCGACACTGCGAACGCGCGATGCGATCGATCGTGTGGTCGGGACGCTATTCGATAATAAGATCGACTCATCGCGGTAATGAATCGCGGCAGACTCACCACGCGTGGAGGTTTCCGCACACCAAGGGGCCGAGCCGGAGGCATGTTGCTCGGAGCAGAGGCGCGGATCGGACCGCATCATTTACAACGGCTTTTTCCATGAACAAGGTAACGAAGCAGCGAAGTGCAAAAGCCCGCGCGTTAGCAAGGGCGATACACTCTATGTTGAGCATATCGCCCATGCTAACACGCAGGCTTTTGCATGTTCGGCCACGATCCGCCTCCAACTCACTCAAGGCCCTTTTCCATGACGATGAAGTGATACGGTATACGCGCGGTAGGAACCTGCTCGACTTCCTCGGTACCAGCGATGTGATAACCGAGCTTCTCGTAGAACGGTGGAAGTTCGGTGCGGTGGTTGAGAACCCGGATCTGCATTCGCGAACATCCGCCGCCGCGGCAAAAGTCCTCGGCCTGTTCGATCAGCTTCCTGCCAAGCCCGCGGCCCTGATAACCCGGATCGATCGACAGCAGACCGAAGTAACCCGAGTCGCCCCGAAGCTCCACATAATTACACCCCGCCATCGTCGTGCCGTCCTCGGCAAGCAGAAACGTTCCCTTTGCAAAGTGCTCGAGCGTCTCCGCGAGGCCGATCCGTTCGGTCGTGAAGAACGGCTGTTCGACGACGAACGCGCGATTTATGAGAACCATGACCGCCGTGGCGTCCGGCTCATCGGCGTGCCGATATGTGAAATCGTTCGTTCCCATGGCGACGATTAAAGCATAGCGGTTCGGATACCGAAAGCCCGCGACAGTTCTCTCACAAAACTTTGTCAGCGACGACCAGAAAATCCTCGTTCCATTAAAACTTTGGGTTTCCTACCATCGCTATTATGCCGCTCGTCTGAGACGGGATCTTCTTTCATAAGTTTTGTAGTTTTTACGGTAGTACGCCGAATCTATCACCGCTGTCGTGACGGGGCAAAAGAATACTATCCCCGCGGTTTGGCAGAGCCGGCGACGCGAGGTTGAAAGAACGCCTACGGGATTTTGATATCTGTCAGCTCGATACTGCTGCCGCGGCAGCATCAACATAGCCGGTCGTTACCTCGTCCTTGTGCGCGGCAAACGCGGCGAGCACCTCGCCCTTTTCCTGCTCTGGCACTTTTACAAAATCAAGCGTGCGCCCGAGCTCGGCCGCGACTTCGTCGAATTCTTCCGGCGAGATGCTCAACTTCCTGTGAGCTTCTTCGAGGCCGGTCGGAGTCTTTCCGGGATTTGTTCCCACGTATTCGAAATTGCCGCCCGCAATGTTGCAAACCCAAAGTGTGCGCATGAACTTAAGCCCCGGCAGCCGGTCGAGATTGTTCGTGTGCCACTCGCGAAGCGCCGGGTTCTTTGAAGTTTTTCCGACGATCGAGTTCTCTACGACCGCGTCGCTAAAGTGATCGATAACCGCAGCGATCGCAAACACGCCGCCGAGCCGTTCGTATAAAGTTTTTTCTGGTGTCATATAAATCTCCTGAGACAAAGTCCGTATTCGCCTCGTCCTCCGTGACGCGAGGGCTTGATTCGCACACGGAACGAAGCGAATATCGGGCTCGCTTCAAGTTTATCTAAGGAGGACGACGGCGTCGGTGCGCATGCGCACTTAGCGAGTACTTTAGAAAATCGATTCAATGTGGATCGTCATTCGCTGGATATCGTGGCTAGTGCGGAAGCAATTACGCCGGGACCCTTGATCTCTCTTCGCGGCTCCAGAATCGGTTCTGCGCGATCGCCGAGATACAATCCTTCGTAACATTCTTACCCGCGGTCACAACGCCTTCGGCGGGTTGGATCGCCAGGCGAAAGCTAATCTGTCTTGAGCCGTCGCATCCCGGTATTTACGGATCACATGCTGCAAAAGCCCGACCGTCAGGGAGGGCGATACATTCAATGTTGAGCATAACGCCCTTGCTCACGCGCGGGCTTTTGCATTCGCGACTCGCGCCCAGGCATCCTCGCCTGCATGAGGGCGAAGCCCCGAAAAAGCGCTCACGCTTCGATCCATTACCGCTCGACGCCGCTTCGCGAAGTTGCAGGCAGGATGCCTGCGCTCCAGTCGCTCCCGTAGATAGATGAGCCGATCGATAAGGCACTAACTGTCGATCAATATTGCGTCGTCGGACCGGACTTCGTCAGCTTGGAAGCGAGGTAGGTCTTGAGCGGCGGAGCCGCGAAGAGCCTCCAACCCGACGCACACCCATCGCGTTGCTCTCGTCGACAACGTAAACTATTATCGCCGCCGATGACTGATCGGCTATAAATATGACAAGCGAATTTAAATTGATGATGAACGATCCCGATCTCGAGAAGTCATTCGGCCCCGGCGGTACGCTGGTTTTTCTCGACGGGGATCAGTACTGTGTCGTCGGACCGGAATTCGTCGGTATGGAAGAAAGCGACTGCTACGCATTCGGTGCGACGAAGGAAGAAGCGATCGCGAACTACGCGCGAAAGACGAGCACGATATGACAGGCGATGAGTTTCGCGAAATGGCTTTGGAATTTCCGGGCACCGAGACGGCCCCGCATTTCGATCGCGCCCGGGCCCAAGGTGATCAAGCGGCGCTCGTTCGCCACCTACCTCGACGCCGATATCACCGCGAACATCTTTCTGACCCCCGAAGAGCAGAACGCTTTCTGCCGCATGGACAAGAAGAACATCTTTCCCATCCCTAACAGATGGGGCGAGAAAGGCGCCACCACATTCGCCCTCGAACGCGTCGATCCCGCACTTGTCCGCGAGGCACTGCTGTCCGCCTACAGCTAGATCGTGGGGCGGTAGGGGCAGCCACGGCTCACCTGTTGTTCGCGATCCTGTTCGCTGATGATAGTATGGGCGCCTCTCGACAGTATCTAATGTCTTAACATCAGTTCCTGCTTAGTAGGGAACAAAAGGAGGAAATATGGCTTTTGTGATGAGAGTTGCTCCGCAGGGTCTTACAGCGGATAAATACGACGAGCTCGTCGGCAAGCTCGAGGCTGCGGGCGAAGGTGCCCCGGCCGGCCGGCTTTTCCACGTGTGCTTTGGAGACAAAGAGAACCTTCGGGTGAGCGATATTTGGGATACGCGCGAGAATTTTGACAGGTTCTTCCCGATCGCCGGATCGATGATGCAGGACTTAGGCATCCCCCAAGCCGAACCTGAATTTTTCGAAGCTCACAACATTATCGAAGGAGCGAAGGCGAGTTCGACGGCAGGCTAGAGACTGCGGATATCGGATCGTCTAGGTCTGATGGCGAACCCTTTCCGCTCGACGCTTCAACTAACTTCTCGCGGATCCGCCGCCATGCAGAGCGGCGAGGCTTGCCTCGCCGTCGCGTCTTGTCAGGATCACCGGTGGTAGAGGGTGGGACTGCGCGAGAAATTCTCGGATCGTTGTAACGACCTCATCTCTCTTCGACGAAATCTCGAAAAAAAGTAATGATTCGTTCCTGAGAGCTTGATAATCCGCGCCGTCGGCAGCTCGAATTGAAAGCGTCCGATGTACGCCTCGGGTAAGGACGCACGAGAGTCTTTAAAACACTCACGCGGCGCCGGAAGGGTGGCTTGCCCTCGCTTTCATCTCGCAGTAGAATCCCGTCCTATATGAAAAGCCTCTGTGTGATTTTTTTGACAGTGGTTGGCTCCGCCGCATTTTTCGGCTGCGGTGCGCCGGCCGCGAATACCAACACGGTCCACGCAAATGCGAACACGGTGAGTGCTCCGGCAGGCCCGCCGACCGTTCAAACCCTCATGGCGCTCGAGACCGCGGCGTTCGACGCCTTCAAGAATAAAGACGTCAATTACTTTCAAGGCTTTTTGACGGACAAGTTCGTCGGTTCTGCTAACGGCCGACGCCTCGACAAGAGCGCAATGATCAAAATGATCGCCGAGCACAAATGCGACATCAAGAGCTTTTCATTCGCGGATGAAAAACTGACAAATGT
>JBDTSA010000152.1:0-5799 GCA_039931335.1 Acidobacteriota bacterium | reverse complement strand
GTCCGTCGCGCAAAGAACGAAGGCATCGACGTCACGTGCGAAGTCGCTCCGCACCACTTCACTCTCACCGACGCAGCGGTCGAAGGCTACGACACAAACACGAAAATGGCTCCGCCACTTCGCAGCGAGGAGCATCTCGAAGCGGTCATCGACGGATTGAAGGATGGGACGATCGACGCGATCGCCACCGATCACGCGCCGCACCACGCGGACGAGAAGGCCCTCGAATACGACCGAGCTCCGTTCGGTATCACCGGACTTGAGACAGCCGTCGGGCTCGCGTTCAATGAGCTCGTCCATAAAGGTGTCATCGATCTCGCGCGCCTTGTCGAGCTCTGCTCAACCAACCCTGCGAAGATCTTTCGATTGAAAGATCGAGGTACCCTCAAACCGGGATCGATAGCCGACGTGACGATCATCGATCCGGAACTCAAATGGACTTATCGCAATGCCGACTCACGCTCCAAATCGCGCAACACACCTTTCGACGGTTGGGAGTTTCAGGGCCGGGCTGTAGCCACCATCGTTCGCGGACGTTTAGTCTTTCGCGACTCGTAGCACCGCCCCCCGACATCAACTCGTCCAACCAATTTGTACCGCACGTCTATTTCGCTCTTGACATAGCGATCGTTTGCCGCTGAGCTCGAATCTCCTTTGCAACTATTTTTTCCATCTTTGAAGTCGAGAATTCGACGTTTACATGCAACGCCTTGATGTCGGCCAGGAAATATCGATCATTGTAGCGTCGGAACGTAAGTGTCGCCGGCTCAACTTCCGAGTAACTGCTATTTGTAGGCATCATAGCGTAAGAATTGCCGCCCTGACTGTCGCGAAGCACCATCGCCGGCGAATCCGATGCGGAGCTTACCTTAGAGAGTAGATAGACTCCGGCTTTGTAACTTTTCGCTCCGATATTGAAATCGAACGGCACGTTCGCGCGAAATCCGTTTTGTGCATGAGCCGAGGCTGCCAACATAACCACTATTGCAACCAGGAAAGCGATTTTAGTAAACGTTGTATTCATCTTTATCTCCTTACTGTCTAAAATTTCGGCTTTGTCGCCGTTGCAATCTGGACTATAATCGCCCGACCTGTGAGCTGTAATGACAGTTCAGGGACACTACGATGACATTCCTGTGACATTTGGCTGCGATCAGCAAAAAAGGGCTTTTTCATTGCTCTAAAACCATGGAATCAGTCCCAAATTTTTATAAGTTCGGCGAAATAACGGTCGACTGTGAAAACTTCCGTGTCCAAAAAGACGGTCGAAACGTCGCTCTTACTCCCCGGGCTTTCGATGTCCTCACGCTGCTTATCAGAAACGAAGGCCATGTCATCGATAAACAAACGTTGTTCGATCAAATCTGGAAAGAGAATTTTGTCAGCGACAACGCGCTTACGAGGATAATCAAGGAAATCCGCCACGCACTGGAAGATTCCGCCGACCAGCCGAAATACGTCGAAACGGTGACGAAGCGCGGGTACCGATTTATTGGGAAGTTGGAGGCAGGCCCCTCAGCGCCGCTCGGCCCGGTGCACGACGCGAGGTCCGATCAGCAAATCGATGACAGCCCGGTTCCGTTCGTTGAGCCCGCGACACCCGAAATAGATCGGGGACGGTTTTCTCTCCCCGGGAGAATCGCCATCCTTTCCGTCGTTGGCGTAATCATTGTCGTCGCTTCCGGGTGGTGGTACCTGACCCGACAGAGCCCGGAACCGAACGCTCAGATACATTCCATTGCCGTGCTCCCGTTCAAGCCGCTGAACGCCGACAGTCGTGATGAGTCGCTCGAGTTCGGTATGGCCGAAACCCTAATCACGCGACTCAGCAACCTTAGACAGCTTGCGGTGCGCCCGATGAGCTCGGTTCGCAAATACGCAGACGCGCAATCGGACCCGATCGAAGCGGGCCGTTCAAACCAGGTTGAGGCTGTACTCGATGGCAGCATTCAAAAAGCCGGCGATCAGATTCGCGTAACAGTAAGACTGATCGATGTCGCCTCCGGCTCGAATCTCTGGTCTGAAAAGTTCGACGAGAGCTTTACCGATATTTTTAAAGTTCAGGACGCCATCGCGGAGCGTGTCACAAATGCCCTCACCCTCCAGCTAAGCAAACAGGAGCGCGAACAGATGGGCCGGCATTATACGAGCAGCTCCGAAGCCTATCAACTGTATTTGAATGCCCAGCTCATCTGGCACGGACGGAGGCAGAACTGGGTCGGCCAGAGTCTGGCGTACTACCAGCAGGCGTTGGAGAAAGATCCGAACTTCGCGCTTGCCTATGTCGGTATCGCGGACGCCAACATTACGCTTACCGGGCGTCATGAGATTACTGTTGAAGAGGGTGAAAAGATTGCCCGTGCCAATATCAATCGAGCCTTAGAGATCGATAACACGCTGGCCCAGGCACACAATGCACTCGCCGAGCTGAAGTATCAATACGAATATGACTGGACAGGCGCCGAGCAGGAATTTAAGCGAGCGGTCGACCTAAACCCAAATGTCGCGTGGATCCGTGTGGCATACGGATGGTTCCTGATGAGCGAAGGTCGGTTCGATGAAGCTACCTTTGAAATGAATCGAGCAGGCGAGCTTGATCCGAGCTCGATGACAATCAAAACGGCCAGAGGCAGACTTCTCTACTTTTCGCGGCACTACGACGAGGCGGTCCGTCATTTCGAAAACCTCGTTGCCGTTGAGCCAAATGACGACGGACTCTATCTCGCACTTTTCTTGGCTCTTGACGAAAAGGGGATGTATCCCGAGGCACTCGATGCGTTTTTGAAGTTTCGCAGTCTGAACGGGGAAAAGCCGGAAAGGCTAGACCAATTACGTGATGCGTTCAAGCTTTCCGGATCGGAGGGATTCGTGACCGAGCTGCATCGCCTTATTAGTGAAAGAGCGAAGACGGGTCCTGCCCCCATCTACTCGCTAGCCCGCTTGAGCTTGCGTCTCGGGAAAACGGATGAAGCCTTTATGTGGCTCGATAGGGCCTTCACGGAACACGATATTGCGATCTTGCAGACTAAAATCGATCCCGGATTCGACAGCGTTCGTGACGATCCGCGCTTTATCGCACTCCTGAGTAGGATCGGCTTACAGCCCTAACCATCCATATCGTCCCATCGAATTTCGAAACGTACCGTCTCGATCGTTTGCGTACCGGAACGCCATTCGCTACCTCGCAGGCTCTCGCCTGGTATCGCCGAGGTTCCGGCTCGCCTCGATGATCACACCGCGTACACCATCAGACTCAGGAAAAAGAACGAGCCTGTTTTCTGTCGAAATCGAAACGCGTGATATCCGGCCGCGAGATCCCTCACGTGCGGCGGTCTGATCGTGCCGTTTACCGTCAACGTGCCTCGTTTCTTTGCTGGGCTGGATGTGCCGGAGACCGCGCTTGCCTTGAATATTTCGAAATCGACAGTTAAGCGTGGATGGGCGATCGCAAAAGCTTGGCTGCACCGCGAGCTGACGCTTTGACTGAGTTCACATCGAAAAAAAGCTCCTCGGCCATTAAGCCGAGGAGCTTCATCCTTAAGTGTTCGAACGCTACGGAAGATAGGTAGCCGGCAGGGCGATGTCGGTGGAAAGGCCCCAGCTATCCTCGCGCAAGGCCGCAGCCGGGGTAGGAGTTCCGCTATTCAGTATGTACCAACGGGTGTCGCCGGAACTAAGGCGTGCGACCGCGACGTCAGCTTTCGAATCCCCATCGTAATCCCCCGGAACAGGAGTGTCGCCGTTCTGTCCCCAGTGCAAGATAGATGCCGAAGCGGTCAAGCTCTGGAGGACATACCAATTACCCTCTGAAGGCCTGAAGACTGCAACGTCGGTTTTTCCATCACCGTCATAGTCGGCCTGCACGGGTCTGTCGGTTGATAATCCCCATTGGATCTGTCGGGAAGAGTTGGCCGCGTTATTGAGGATGTACCAGTTTCCGTCCGATGGCCGGAAGACGGCGAAGTCGGCTCCGTCGGTTCCCTCAAAGTGGCCCCGAACCGGGAGGTCACCACTGATGCCCCACTTCAAGATCCGGGTCGCGGAGTTGGAACTCTGACGAACCCAGAATGTCCCGGTCGCGTTACGCCAGATCGCGACGTCGATCTTTCCGTCTGCGTCGTAATCGGCAGGCACCACCGTGTCGGTACTGTTTCCCCATGCCGTGAAGCTGACTGAACTCGTCGCGCTGTTAACTACGATCCACGTGCCACTGCTCGGGCGGAAAACAGCAAGATCGGTCTTGCCGTCGCCGTCATAATCCGATGGCACCGGAACGTCACTCGTCGTTCCCCACTTGGTTACCGAGTTAGCATATGCGCTGCTGCTCCGAAGCCACCAATTGCTATCCGACGGCCGGTAGATCGAAACATCTGTCTCGCCATCGCCGCCGAAGTCGCTGCTGGTAAAGCGTTTCGCACCGTAGGTGCCGCCGGCCGTGATGTCGATACTCCAGCCCCCCGCCACGTCTCCGGCCGAGGTATTTGCGTCATCGACTATGAATAGCCTCCACGTACCGTTTCCTTCGGTTCCATTGAAGACAGAAGCAAGCGTTGCCGTTCCGGCCGTCGCCGAATTCGGATATGGAGGGAGAAGGTCCGGCAACGTGTCGCCAGTTCCAAAGTTTGTAGGCTTAACAGTCGCCGTAACAAGCGGGCCTGCATCGGGGACGCCTGCGGCTGCAGCGTCATCGAACGTCAGCGTTTGGGTTATCACATCGGTGGTGCCTCCGGCGTCAGATAGCAAGAGTATCCGCTTACCGCTCGGACCGACGAGCATGATATCGAGATCGTCCGGGTTAAGGTGATTAATGTTCGTCAAAGTAACGTTGACGTCGGTGATCGCGCCGGTCAGGCCGGTCGCTGAGATCGTCGAAGCATACGGCGTCGCCCTAGCGCGTCCACCGTCGCCGCCGTGTATGGCAGCGCCATTGGTGAACGTCGTGGCCGGGCTGCTGGTCGTCGTTATCGTGATGCTCCAACCGTTTCCGATCACCCCCATATCCGCGCCGAGATCATCCACAAGGAACAGATTCCAAATACCAGTCGAATTGGCGCCGTTAAATGACGCCGCGAAAGTCGTATTCGCGGACGGTGCCGGTGCAGGTGCTGGGAACGTATCGCCAGCGCCGATGTTGGTCGGCTTAAATGTGCCGTTTTGAAGTACGGTCGCGTCGGGAAGGCTCGTCGCGGCCGCGTCATCGAGCGTAAAACTCGTGTTCGTGATATCGGTGCTCCCTCCGACATCAGACATCACAATGAGGTTTTCACCCCCGGGAGCGACTAACAGTACATCCCAATCATCGGGAAATGTATGGTTAAGGGTATTTAGGCTGATAGTGACATTAGTGACGGTTCCGGTGAGGCCGCTGACCGCGATGGGGGCCGGATACGGATTTCCCATCCCGATCGCTGCAGCGTCGTTCACAGTTATCGACGCCGGATTTGTAAAGACCACCGCAAACGCAGGTGCGGCCAAGGCAGTGATCAAGGTCATGGCGAGTAGCTGGGCGCCGAAGCTTCGTGAGATAAGCCTCAACCCTGCAATAGAAATAGTTTTCATTACTCCCTCCAGAAGGTTCAATCGCTTTTGAAGACAAAAGCAAGACAAGCAAAAAGGACAAAGAGTCCCGTTGATGGTAAAGTTTCCAATGCAAATACTACGGGCAGGGCGGCTTCAGGCGGACGACTCCGTTTATCGTCAGATCGCGCATTCGTTCCAAATGATCTAGCACTAGTTGAACAGGTATCAGCCGTCTGAAACGCTCCAACCCGTTCGGAATTCGCCTGAGAACGCCATCGT
>JBDTSA010000151.1:0-5838 GCA_039931335.1 Acidobacteriota bacterium | reverse complement strand
GTAGAGTCCGGGCTCCTGTAGCGTGCGGGCATAGCTTCTATAAATCGCAAGTTTCAAATAACGAACTCCTAAGTACGACAGGCTTTCCAGCCTGTCGATTGTAAGAGAACAGGCTGGAAAGCCTGTTCTACAAACTTATGCATGGGCCGCGGCGGCTTCGCCGTGTGCGGCCTCGTCGCCATGATCGTCATGAGCATGGTCATGCGGTGCGTGCGACACTTCGCTGATGTAGATCATCGAAAGCAAAGTGAACACGAGCGTCTGGACGAATGCGACGAAAACTCCGAGTGCCGTCAGCAACAGCGGCAGTACAAACTGTGTAACCGGCGGATAAAGATTCGTGATCTCCATGAAGATCTTTTCATCCGCGAACATATTTGCGAAAAGTCGAACGCCGAGCGTGAACG
Source organism: Acidobacteriota bacterium (assembly GCA_039931335.1). Lineage (GTDB taxonomy): Bacteria > Acidobacteriota > Blastocatellia > Pyrinomonadales > Pyrinomonadaceae > OLB17. The sequence goes on along the minus strand of JBDTSA010000151.1, from coordinate 5,431 downwards.
GCCGGATCATGTTACTGATCAGCTCAACCGTGAAGATCAGCGGCGTAATGATCAACGTCATTACCAACGGAAGTCGCGGGCCCGTCAGATGGGCGAGATGTTTGACGATCCCGTTCTCACTGATGCCGACATAGTTGTAATAAACGAACGACGAGATCGCGAGAGCGTAAGTCACGTTCACTGACGCGGTCGGCGACATGAAGAGCGGGAACTGGCCCATTAAATTCGAAACGAGGATCAGACAAGCAAATGTCGCAACCACCGGAAAGTATTTGAAACCGTGTTCGCCGATGACCCTGACGACGAGGTCCTTGATCGCGAGGAAGCCCGCCTCAAGCGTCATCTGACCCGACTTCGGATCGTCCTCGGAAAGTTTACCTTTCAGGATCCAAATGATGATGAGGGTCAGGATACATGCGATCACAAACATGATCGTGTACCACGGAATTGCGTTTTCTGGCGTATATTCGCCACCAAAGACGGCTTCGGGAGTCGTGCCAAAATTACTAAAGAAAGCGGTCCACCACTTGTGTGTGGTCGCCATCTGCGCCTGGTGCAGCGGCTCGCCTAAATAGTGATTGATGAACTCGACAATCAGCGGTTCGTGATGACCGCCCTCTGCAAATAAAAGCATATTAAACATTCAACTCAGAACAACCCGTGCAAATCGGGCGGTTTGAAGCTAGTAAAAAAAATCTCGCGAAAGCGTTATCTTATCCGACCACTGGCTTAAGCCGATGGCCCGGACCCGATGGTCGAGAAAATTCTTATGAATCCCTCAACGACTACTGCGAACCCAAATCCAGCAAGGCCCAGAATAAGGGCCACGATCGGTACGATCCCGGTCACGTAAATTATCGCGACGACCATCGCCAGGACGATGTAGCGGACGAAATACTTGCCTGCCAGCATTCGAGGCTTCTCGCCCGACTCAGCGGCGGCGAATATTGTTCGCAGAGAACCCTTGAGCCAGTAATAGTTAACAAACGCGAGGGCCGTCCCGATCAGGATACCAAGCCCGAAATCAAAAGATCTGAATACAAACCCGGCTATTCCCCCGGCGACGCCAAGCATCGCCATTATCCACAAGATCCTCTCGTGAGATGGAGGTCGGATAATCTCCACCGCTTCGACCGTAGGTTCAATATCGTCGCCCATTGCGAACCTTAAATTTTACAAAGGGTTGGGAAAAAGTTCAAAGGCGAGGTGTTATTTCTTGAATATCTGCGAAGTAAGCCTGAAAAACTGTATAAAACCAATCGCGGAGCCGAGAACTATGCCGCCAACGATTCCCCACGGCGACGTGCCGAGCAGGAGATCGGCTCCCCATCCCAATACCATCATGAAAACGACGGCGGCAAACAACGCGATCCCGGCCGAATAGGCAAGACCACTGCGACGGACAGTCTCGGCCATCGATTCGGGCTCCGCTTTTGATATCACGAAATTCTCATTCTCATCCTGATCCGAAGAATCAAACAAACTTAGAACGGTGTTAGTCTGTGCACGGCCCCTCGGCTTTGATTGCGCTTCTGCTTCAGGTGCAGGTTCGTCGTCACCTAACAGGTTCTTTATCATCCTCGCGATCTCCTTACGGAACTGCAGGAACCGCCCGAGCGGCGGTAAGGAAACCCAGCAACTTGTCCTGGACCTCCGTGCTTGTCACAAGTTTATTGTGTCCGACACACTGGAAGAGTTCAGAAGTTATCGGAAATGCGGCCTTCAAGCCGCTCTTCCGGTTCTCGCCGGTGAGTGAGCTCTTCGTCACGACGCTGTCACCTACGCTGAGCAGCAGCGGTTCGATCTCGGTGTCCTTCACCTTCTCGCCGTTGGGGCGCGTGAACCCATCAGCCTTGAATCGCGTCTCCCATCTATTCTTTTTCTCGTCCCGGAACAACAACATGCCAGCCGGTGTCGGCTTACAGTCGCCCCCTATCAAATAAAGCGACGCTGAAGGTTTTGTATTCGCGGCGGCATCCAGCGCCGCCTGGAACTGTTTTGCACGGGTGAGCGTCGCAATAAAAAATGCTCGCGCATTTTTTTGTTCCGAAGCGTTGAATTTTTTTGTGAATGCATCGTCTTGCCAGATCGACCAACCGTATTTCTCCCACTCGGCCGGGTCGTAGAGATCAACCGTGACGGGTTTTAGATTTTCATCATAGGCGAGCAAAGCCCCGTCGTGCGGCAGTAGTTGATAGATCGATGGAATTGTAAAGGCGTCGAACCGGCTGATGTCCTGAATAAATGGCAGGTTAAGCCCTCCGCCAATATATGAGAAGCCGTTGAGCAACGCATTTAGCGAACTGATCGATCCTTCATTTGGTGTACCGAGAAGAAAGACCTTGTCAAAATGTTTGTCCCCCGCCCAGGTCGGCTGCGGCGCGGTGGCCGAAAGATTAGCGCTTCCGTACATCGCCGCGTAGCGGGCAATAAGGCCGCCCATCGAATGCGCGACTATGTTGAATTTGAGACCGGGCTTCCCAATTCGGCGTTTGAGCGTTTCGATCTTACGCATGAGCAGTTGCGCATTTTCAACATTGTCCCGACGCCAGTCGTAAGGGAAAACGTAAAACGTATCTTGCGAATCTTTCCGCGTGGCGGTATTCCAATTCGCCTCTCTGTAGCCTCCGCGTGTTTGCAATGCATCGATCAAGCGCTCATAGATTTCGATCTCCGGCAGGACCTTGAAGAATTCAACTTTACGAATAATGTCCTTGGCGGTCAGGTTGTCGCGATTCAATAGCGGGTTCGGAGATATAGGCAGCCGAATATCATCGTCCTTCGAGCGTCGTGCCTTGAACCAGACCTCTTCGCCCGTCCGGCTATTTACCAAATTGGAACCTGTCAGGCCCGGGATTATTATTATCGGTGTCTTACCAGTAACCGCCGTAGTAGTCGGTGCGGCGGGCGTCGTGGTCTGCGCAAGAGACACAACTGAACCTAGCAACAGTGCCACCACGAGCGCTAAAAGATTTACCCTTGATTCCTTCTTCATACGTCGTTATGATGCCCAATGTCGCGTTTCCGTCACAAACAAAGAAGCGTTCGGCCAATCATAACACTGTTTAGGACCCGTCCCGGCTGAGAATTCGGGTTTTGGTTGACGACGTCATTTCATAGGTCGTGCCGCGCCATGTGATTCGCCGGGAAACCGATGCCCCGATCGAGTTGTAGAAGAATAGTGCCGGAGCGAGTGACCAGAGCGTAATTTGCGGGAGCATCTGGCGTCGGAGCTTGGAGCGATAAGGAACGAGGGCCAGCGTTACCGCCTTCATGCGCAGCCACGATTTGCCAATGCTAAGGATGGTGACCGAAACCAGGGTCAACATTGCGGCGGCAACCGTCAAATCGTTTCTCGCGCTCAAGATCATAATCAGAAGCGTTGCGATCATCACCGTATTGAAAAGTCCCGATCCGACAAACGACATGACCCAGAGATCGGGCGAATAAACGCGAGTGATCTTCATTTGCCTTGTGGTGAATTCGACAAGCTCTCTCATCGAGCAGTCTTCGATCGACGGCGTCAACGCTCGGGGGACAAAATAGATCTCCAGCCCGGCGGCCTTGACGGCACGCGTCACGGTGAAATCATCCGACAAAGTGCCGCGCCATTTTTCTCGAATGTCGAGCCGCTCGAAAACGTCGCGTCTGATCGCAGTAGCGCCACCCCAACAGAAATTTGTTTTTCGATTCGGGCCGAGTGCAGACGCGATCGATGCATTCCACATGTTTCGCATCTCGGATGCGAAGGTCTCGTTCTTCGAAATGAACCAACGATATCCGGTCGCCGCTCCGATCGTTACGTCCTCGAGCGGCGCGACAAGATTTCCAAGCCAGTTTTTCGGCGGGCGAGAATCCGAATCGACGAAGACAAATACCTCAGATGCCGCGTCCGCGTAGGGAATGGCTTCGCACAGATTCGTAACCTTCTGGCTAGAGTCGGTGGCTTTGGGAGCGACCACTAACTTCACCGGGCGCCTTGCTTCGCGCCACGCCGATTCGATCAAGCCTGTCGCCTCGTCGTTCGCTTCGTCGACTATGAAGACGACCTCGTATTCCGGATAGTCCTGCGATAGAAAAGCATCGAGATTCTCGAGCATGCCCTGATCGACACCTCTACACGGCGCAAATATTGTCGCGAAACGAGCGTAGTCCGGCAGCGGTTTCGCGATCTCTCGCTTGAAATAATTCAGATAATCGATCCCGCCACGGAAGGATTTGTAGCTGAAGTAGATCAGCACCGCGGCGAGGATGTAAAAGATAAAAATCATGTAGAGGCGTCGCGTAGCGACGGTCGAATTTAGCCGTGGCTTTCAAGCCACGGCTCGAGTTCAGTTAGTATTTCACGTCGCGTCAGCGACGGCCGAAGTCTTGAAATAGATTGTTCGAGTCCGGGCGTCGCTACGCGGCCGAAAAGAGTTTTCGAAGGAAATCGATAGTTCTCTCCGTGGCTCCTCGGTTCAGATCCATAACTGACTTTGCATTTCTGCCAAGTTCATCCCGAAACTGATCGTGGCGGATTAACCAGTCAAACTCTTTGACTAGGAGATGGGAAAAGGAAAACATTCCTTCGGGATCGGGCAACTTGATAAGCGCTCTATTCGCCGAGAACGTCGCGATCGCATCCTCGAAGTTATGAGTGAAGGGGCCGACTATCATTGCCTTCCCGACGTTCGCCGGTTCTAGAATACTTTGCCCGCCGTGCTTAATCATACTTCCACCAACGACGACGATATCGGCCAGCTCGAGGAGCGATCGGAGCTCTCCAATGGTATCGAGCAAAACGACATTTGCCTCGTGATCGGTTTCCTTCTCTGAATGTGATCGTCGAACGAAGATGAATGGAGAGGAGGGATCGTTCAACTTGAGTGCCGAATTCCTAAATAACTTTTCGACTTCATCGAAGCGTTCCGGATGACGAGGCGCGACCAATAGTCGCACCCGTATGTACGGAAATTTATCGAGGATCTCTTTAAAGGCGTCCAAGACAAACTCCTCTTCCGGCGCGTGCGTGCTCGCCGCAATAATAACGAAATCGTCGGACGAAATGCTGAAGCGTTTTTTGAAGTCGTGAACTAGCCATTCATCTACCTCAGCCCTGGATATGTCGTACTTCACATTACCGGTTGTCGCGACCTTCATCGGATCGATACCCAGGCCGATAATTCGACTTGCGTCTGCTTCGGCCTGCATCAACGCCAGATCGATGTCAGCTAGAACCTTCTCCACAAACGACCGCACCCGCGAATATCTCTCAAACGATTTCTGCGAGAGGCGACCGTTTACGATGGCGACTTTCGAGCCACTTAATTTCGCTTCGCGAATAAACCGCGGCCAGATCTCCGTCTCCATCAGCAACACGAGCGACGGTTTGAAATGCGTGAGCGCACGCGCCGCGTGTCCCGACCGAGTAGAGAACGCGTGTTATAAT
>JBDTSA010000150.1:0-5845 GCA_039931335.1 Acidobacteriota bacterium | reverse complement strand
CGAAGACCACCGGCTTGAAGCCCATCAATGCAAGGTCATGTGCGGCTGAAAGTCCCGCGGGGCCCGCGCCGATGATCGCGATCCGCTGCCCATCCGCTTTTTCCACAAAGTGCTCGGTGCCTGACCTGAGCAACGCGGCCATCTCTTCGGCATCGGCTGCGATCGGTGGCACGAAACCCTTGATCGAACTAAGGACGTCCTCGATCGGTCTTGCTTCCGGCCCGAATTGATCACAAGCAAATCGCTTGAGTGCACGGATCGCTATCGGTCGGTCCTGCCCGACGAACTTTCCGTCATCGTTAACTTTTGGAATTTTTCCGCGGCGGCAGGCGATCTCGCAAGGGGCACCGCAGATGCGGCCGCATATCGATGCGAATGGATTCGGCCCGCGCGCGATCAAGTACGCTTCGTCAAAGCGGCCATCCGCGATGGCGCGTACGTAACCCCGAGCGTCAGTATGGACCGGACAGGCCACTTGGCACGAAATTAGGTTTTGATGGTAGTTCGCGTCCGGGACGTGAACATTTAGCCGGAACATACCATTCGCCGTCACAAAAGTCGTGAAACCACTCGAATGTTATGTCGCCTTCGAACATTGGAATATGACCTAAGTCATAGAATGCGAGAATTTTCAAAATATTTTTCATGCCTGGTCGCTTAACCGCCGATGGTGCTCATAGTACGCAATGAATATTTAAAACCGTGTGTGTTGATCGTGTGGCCACGCTCCTTATTTGCAACGGCATATTGAATAAGGTCGACGATCTCTCTTCGTGTCCCGCCGCTTCTGAGCAAAGTCCTTAGTTCATATTCCTTTGTCGAGAATAAACATGTTCGGATCTTTCCGTCGGCCGTAAGGCGTATTCGCGTACATGCGCTGCAAAATACATTCGTGACCGGCGTAATGAGACCCTGTCATCGGTCACAAGCCGGTTTGGTTTCTGGGGCGAGGACACCGGCTGGGGAAACTACGCCGCGTTTCTCGAGTACACGGCGAAGGTGAATCCATATCTGCCGCTGTCGGTGATCCCGACCGTCGCGAGATTTGTAGATGTGGCGGCGATCGCGATCGCTGTGCTCGTTATCGTCGGATTTCGGATCAAAGAAACGGCATTCGTTAGCGGCGTGATGCTTTTCGTATTCGCTTTCGGAATGAACCTTGGCGTCGGTGTCATCTCGACACTCGACCGCTCGGTCTATAATGCGGGCGTCAGTTCGTTCTTGTCGGGGGATCTTGACGACGAGAAGCGTATCAGACGGATCTGAATTTCAAGCTCCCTTCCTGGTTTGAGGAGGGGTGTCGATGTTTCATCGGCGGGGTGGTGCGACGGGGCGGTAGATGCTCTTTTGTCAGACGTGGATTGATCCGGTTTTGATCCGCTCAATCCGCCTAATCCGCGTTCAAGATATTTCGTGTTCTTTCGTGTGACTTGGTGGTTTCAGTTCCTAAACCCAACCACGAATCCACACCAAATAACACAAATCATCGCGACTCTAACTTACCGTTTAGCACTACCGAACGGTGACTTCAAGATTCCGAATCGAGATCCGCAATCCTCCGTCCTCATTCCGCAATCCATTAGTCCCCGTTTCCCATCTTGCTCATGACTTCAGAGAAACGCGGGTCGTCGCGGAGGGAATCGAGGCTCTTGTCGTATTCGAAATGCGGTTTGTTTTGATTGCCGAGTTTGACGGCGCGGTTTAGCCATTTGAAGGCGAGGTCCTTGTCGCCAAGGATCGCGTATGTCGAGCCGACCCAGTAAGCCATGTCGTGATCGGATCGCGAGAGCGCGAGAGCGTCTTCGGTTAGCTCTGCCCGGGCTTCTTCTGCCCGGCCTGAGCCGGCGAGATAGATCGCGAAAAGCGGCCGGATGCCGTCCATCTTCGGATGTTCCTCGAGCACCTTGCTCATGAGATCGATGGCCATCTGCTTATCGCCGCGGTAATAGTAAACGCCTGAGCGAAAGATCTTAAGCATCGGATGATCGGGCTCGGCTTTTTCGCCCCACTCGATCTCTTTTATCGCCTGATCGTAGTCGCGTTTGTAGATGAAGATGCGGGCACGGTTGTACGCCGAGACAGCCCGGGCCGCCGGATCGAGACGCGATAATTTTTCGAAGGCCCGCAACGATTCCTCGTAGTTGCCGTCGAGACGATTCATCACGCCCTTCATGAAATACAGCGGAGCCTCGTTCGGAAATTGTTTTTGCAGCAGCTCGATCTCTGCACGCGCCTTTTTCTTTTCACCGCGGGCCATGTAGATCATTGTCATCAGGACGCGTGCTTCGACGACATTCGGATCGTAAAAGAACGCTTTGCTAAACGCCGTCTCCGCATGCGTGTAGTCTTCGGCCTCGCCAAGCCCCTTGAAGAACCGGTTCGCATAGCATGCGCCGAGGCCGCTGTAGGCGAGTGCGAAGTGCGGGTCGAGATCTATAGCGTTCTTGAAGTTTTGGATCGCCGAGTTAACGTCGTCAACCGAAAGCGTGCGGAAAATGAACCGGCCAAAATTGTCACGTCCGCGCAGATATTCTTCCCATGCCTCGGCATTGTCGGTCATCCGTCGGCCGAGTTTTTCCTGCTCGTGATCAGACAGCTCGAGACGCAAACCTTCGAGAATGCGTTGGGCAATGCCGTCTTGCAGCGTGAGAATGTCGCTGCCTTCGGCGTCGATACGATCGCTCCAGAGGATCTCACCGGTCAAAACGTCGAGCAACTGTGCCGTTACCCGCAGCTTGTCGCCGCTTCGAAGAAATCCCGCCGAGAGAACGGCATGCACCCGAAGCTCGCGACCAGCTTCACGCGGATCGATCTCCTTGCCCTGATATTTTGCGATGACCGAACTCGGACGAACGATCAACGACCGGAGCTGGGCGAGCTCGGTGATGACGGCGTCGGCAAGTGCGAACTCGTAAAAATTCGAGCCGGTCTCGCCACTCAAGTTTGTAAATGGCAAGATCGCGACACTTTTCTTTTCGGCTCCGGTCGACGTTATTGTCATGTCCGGAGCTGACGACGGCGGATTCGACATCGACGGAGTGAAAGCCGATGACGAAGTTGACTCCGGTGTCGATTTTCCGGTGAACCAATTTATCGCTCGTTTGAAGACGCTGCCGTCCATGTGGCCAGGCTTGAACGTGTCGCCCGCCATTAGCGGAGCACCGGCGACTTCCTGCAAAACAGCCCGAAGGTCATCGCGCATCTGCGAGATCTTTTGATATCGATTTTTCGGTTCTTTCTGCAGAGCCTTGTCGACGATCGCCTGCAGACCGGCTGGCATCGGATCACTTCGCATTTCAGCGATCGGCCTTGGAGTTCCGTATAGCACCTGGTGGCGAACATCAATGACTGTCTTTCCCTGAAACGCCCAGATCCCGCTGAGCATCTCGTACACCAGAACGCCGGTCGAAAAAATGTCGGAACGCTCGTCGGCACGCTCGCCTTTCGCCTGTTCGGGTGCTGCGTAGGTCGCGGTGCCGTAGGGAATGCCAAGTTCGGTTATCTCTGTCCGGTCGTGACCGCGGTGTTCATCCGCCTTCTCGTCTTCAAGCAGTTTCGCCAAGCCAAAGTCGAGGATCTTAGCCTGTCCACCCGGCGTGACCATAATGTTTCCGGCCTTGATATCGCGGTGGATGATGTTCTTCGAGTGTGCATACGCGAGCGCGTCCGTCACTTGGATCGCGATCGAGAGACCGCTTCGCAGATCGAGAGGCCGACCGCTTACCAATTGTCGAACGTTTTTCCCTTCGACATACTGCATCGCGATATAGAAGACGCCATTCTCGTCGTTAAAGTCGTAGATCGTGCAGATGTTCGGATGATCGAGCTGAGAACAGAGCTGGGCTTCGCGTTCGAAGCGTTTGAAGTTTGCTGTCTTTTGGGTCAATTCAGGCGGGAGGATCTTGATGACGACGGTCCGGTTCAGTTTCGTGTCGAGAGCCTTGTAAACCGTTCCTTGCCCGCCCGAGCCGATCTTTTCCAGGATTTGGTATTGGTCGATTTGGGAACCAATCATAACGAGTTTGGATTTCGGATTTTGGATTTGGGTTTGCCAAGCTCCACACCATAAGAAACCCTCAATTCAAAGCGCTCCTACAGTCTAAGCTCGCCAATCTAAAATCCAAAATCCAAAATCCACAATGAAAAGGGGCCGCCAAACTGGCGGCTACTCTACGTGGATCGTTCAGCCGCGGGGCGGATCGCCCCAACCCGTCTGAAGAAACTTTCCGTCCTTCACGATCGCCGGAACCGTAACATCGCCGCCGGTGTACTCCAGCATCTCGCGTTGCCGGGCTTTGTCGTTCTGCGCGTCGTATTCGACAAACGAAATATCGTTTTCGTTGTAATAGTCGCGAGCTTTCTGACAATAAGGGCAGCCCGGCTTTACATACATTATTATCGACATTGCTAATCTCCTTGCGATGCTATTATCTTAACGAAGTCGATTTAAAGTTCCAAATTCGCAATCCTGTGCATTCACTTTTTGAATTCGGCCGCCATGCGTGATCGGTTTCAGATGCATCTGGATCTTAACCAGAAACCGTTATCACAATCGTTCATTCATGGATCATCTCGAAATATTCGAACCGTTCGACCGACTGGTGAAGATAAGACTCCTTGGCACGGAGCGCGAGGTGCCGGAGAATAACTCGATCCTGCGCGGTCTGCAATACCTCGATATGGATGCTATCTCGTACGGAGATTTTTGTTGGAACGGAGAATGTATCAATTGCCAGGTCTGGATCAAGAATGGTGACAAAGAAAAAGCGGTCATCGCGTGCCGGACTAATGTTGACGATGGAATGGAGATCCTTAGATTGAGCGAGGGCATGGAGATCTCATGACACTATCAAGCGAAAGTGTGGCTGTGATCACCGGTGCGGCCTCAGGAATCGGACGAGCTCTTGCGGTCCGTATGGCCCGAGAGGGAATCGCCGGCGTGGCGATCGCGGACACGAATGAAGAGGGCCTCAAAGAAACCGCGGGGCTGGTCGAGGCTGCCAGCGCTCGGGTTTCGACGCATTCGCTCGACGTGTCCGATCGAGCGGCGGTTGGGCAGTTTGCGAAAGACGTTATCGACGAGCACGGCCGCGTTACACATCTGATCAACAACGCGGGTGTCGGTTTGATCGGCAGATTCGAACATCTCACGATCGAAGATTTCGAATGGCTGATGGGAATCAACTTCTGGGGCGTGGTTTACTGCACCAAAGCTTTTTTGCCGACGCTGCGCGAACAGAAAAGTGCCCACATCGTAAACGTCTCGAGCGTGTTCGGGCTGATCGCGCCTTCTGAACAGACCGCGTATTCGTCATCAAAATTCGCGGTGCGCGGGTTTACCGAAAGCCTGAGGCACGAGTTGGCCGATACGAACGTCAACGTCGCGTGCGTTCATCCCGGCGGGATCAAAACCAACATCGTGAGAAACTCGCGGGTCGCGGCGGACACGCCGGCCGAATGGAAACAGCAGGGCGTGAAATTTTTCGAAAAGGTTGCGAAGACTTCGCCGGAAGACGCAGCGGATGTCATCGTCCGCGGGATAAAGGAAAAGAATTCGCGCATCTTGATCGGAAAAGACGCCGTCGGTATCAGCATGTTCTCAAGGCTTTTCCCGAAACGCTATCTCGCCGTCATCGAACGCCTCGCGGGACATAAGATGAGCCTCAGGAAAAAGTAGCTGAAGCGGCAAGAAAAAGCTCCTCTACTTGTTTAGGAGGGGTGTCCGCGCTTCGCGGACGGGGTGGTAGTTAAAAAGAATCAGATTTTTCTACTTGGATCCGTCTTCCCGCCACCAACCGAAGGCGCGTTGCATTCGTGCGAGAACGAACTCGGGCTCATCAAATAC
>JBDTSA010000149.1:0-5857 GCA_039931335.1 Acidobacteriota bacterium | reverse complement strand
AGACTTTTAACCCATTGGGTCCCAGGTTCGAGTCCTGGTCGGATCTCCAGTCTTACAAAACAAAAAGGCGTCCAGACCGGACGCCTTTTTATTTTCTGCCACGTAAGACATCATACCGGGAGAACTGGCCCGTGTGAACTCTCGGACCGATCGTGACGAGTCATCGCGTGAAGTTTGGCTTGAGCTGACGAGAATGGCATCAGTGTTTGTTACGCTTACAGCTCTGATGTCGTAAAGTTGCTAAACCTATTTTGCTCCCACGATGTAACTGTCGCGTGCCCGGAGAACCAGATTCGGCCGATCGACCCGAACCTTGATCTGCTTACGCTGTCCCGGCTTTCCGTCCTCGGTTGGGATGTAACCGATGCTGTATTGACGCCGTAATTCTTCAGCTATTCCTTCAAAGGCGGCCGTCAGGCCGCCGGGCGTCGACTCAGGTCGAAAGACCCGTCCGCCAGTATACGACGCGAGTTCCTCGAGATATTTCTTTCCGACGGCGTACTCGCGAGCAGTACTTCCAGGTGGCGGCATGCCAAGTGGATCGCCGGCATCGGCCCGAGTCTTTTCGTACGTGTTGTAGTAGATCGGGAAGATCAGCGAGTCCGCCTCCTCCGCGAGGGCCAGTGTCGTATCGTAATTCGATTTTGACGATTGCGTATCGACCCCGTCGGTGAATAGCACGATCGCTTTGCGGCCGCTGACCGAACTCATCCGCTTAGAGATCGAAAAACTCACAGCATCGTAGAGGGCAGTACCGTTGCCAAAATCCGCCTTCTCGATAGCCTTGTAAATAGCGGGCCGGTCACCCGTCGCTTCCGTCAGGACATGCACTCTCCCGTCGAACGCGACGACCATCACCTTGTCCTGCGGCTTGAGCTGATCGACAAACGCTTTTGCAGCATCCCGTATCTCATCGATCTCATACTCCGTCGAAGGGCTCGTGTCGAGCAAGAGAATCAGGGTGAAAGGCTTTTCCGTCGTGCCGAAATACTCGATCTGTTGTTCTTTCCCGTCTTCAAAAATTTTGAAGTCTTCCTTCTTAAGGTTCGGAATGTAGAGGCCATTGCGATCGAAGACGGACACCGGAATGGTGATCAAATTTGTCTCGACCTTGACTACTTCGTCGCCATCAGACGTTGCGGGAGCGTTCACTGCAACGTTTTTCGAAGGTGAGCCGGTCGTTGAGCTCGGATTCTTGGATAAAAGATCGCCGTGAAGCGACGGCCAAGCAGCGACAGGCCGTTTTTTCTGAGGGGTTGATTCCGAGTACGCAGTCGGGTCGTCTAGGGTCGCTGCAGGTGTCGGCGTCGGCACCGGCCTGCGCCCGGACTGCGCTGAAATCGAAAGTGCAAGGAGGATGGCAATGCAAAGCAAGCTGAAAATTCTCATCATTTAACGCTATCTCCGAATCGAATTCGTACTTTTGATGCGATTTTTGTGGGAAAAGATCACCTTTGTTAGCGACCTGCTTCGATCAATGTCTGAATACTGAAGCCGGTCATTATCGCGACGACGGACCAGCCGGCGATCTGGAGCCAGACAGGATGCGAATATCCCGCGAGAAGCTTCGTCTTTCGCGACGCGAGCAAAACGAGCGTGAGCCCGATCGGCAGGATGAACCCGTTTATTGTGCCTGCCCAAAGAAGGACCGTGACCGGCCGGCCAACAGTCATAAAGATGAGGGTCGACACAACTATGAAACCGACGATCAGATAATTGCTCTGGCGTTCGAGCTTTTCACTAAAGCTCTTAAAGAATGACACGGACGTGTACGCGGCGCCCACGACTGAGGTGATCGCCGCCGACCACATGACGATACCGAATATTTTGTAGCCGACAAAACCAGCGGCGTTTCGAAATACCGAAGCCGGAGGATTTGCCGGGTCGATGGAAAGGCCGAGCGTTACGACGCCCAATGCCGCAAGAAACAATAGAACGCGAATCGTCGCCGTGAGCATGATCCCTATGACGGCGCTCCGGTTCACTTCGGGTAATGCGTCGGGTCCCGACAGCCCCGCATCGATAAGCCGATGGGCGCCCGCAAAAGTGATGTAACCGCCGACCGTTCCCCCGACCAGTGTGACGATCGCTCGGGCGTTGATCGTCTCTGGAATGATCGTGCGATACGCGGCTTCGATAAGCGGCGGGTGGGCAGCGATCACCACATAGACGATCAGCCCGAGCATCACGACGCCAAGGATCTTCACGAATAGATCCATCGCACGGCCTGCCTCCTTTATCAGAAAGATGCCGATCGCGATGCACGCACTGATAACGGCGCCGAATTCTACTGGGATATCAAACAGGACGTTGAAGCCGAGCCCGCATCCGGCGATATTGCCGATATTGAAAACCAATCCACCGAGAGCCACGAGCGTGGCAAGTACATAACCGCTGCCCGGGATCGTTTCGTTTGCGATGTCCTGAGCCCGTCTGCCGCTGACCGTGAGTACCCGCCAAATATTTAGCTGTGCGAATATGTCGATCACAACAGAAATAAGGATCACGAATCCGAAGCTCGCCAATAGCTGTCCGGTGAACACCGTTGTTTGAGTGAGGAATCCGGGTCCGACGGCGGAGGTCGCCATGAGGAAGGCGGCGCCGAGGATGACGGATCTTAACGAACGTTCTTTCACAATATTTTCAGGCTATCGCACTTCAGACGGCGGGTGCGTTCAGGCCGGGAGCGGTAACACGCACATTTGCTTTCGCGAGAGATTCTCTGATCGCTTTCACGAACTCGACCGCATGCTCACCGTCACCGTGAATGCACAATGTGTCGGCCTCGGTCGGAATGATCTCGCCCTTGGTGGCGGTCACGGTCTTCGATCGAATCATCTGCAGAGCTTGGGCCACGGCTTTTTCGGGATCGGTTATCAACGCATCGCGCTCGGATCGCGGCGTCAGGCTTCCGTCGGACTGATACGTTCGATCGGCAAATACTTCGGACGCAGTTCTCAGTCCGACGGATCCGGCCTCAGAAATAAGGTGGCTTCCTGAAAGCCCGTAGAGGATAAGATCGCGGTCGACACTCGCAATCGCTTCCGCGATCGCTGCGGCGAGCTCGTGGTCCTTCGCCGCCTGATTGTAAAGCGCTCCGTGCGGCTTAACGTGATGGAGCAGGGCACCGTGCAGCTTACAGATTTTCCGCAGCTCCTCGATTTGCTCGACGACGATTGCGAAAACTTCTTTCGATGGTAAAGACATTGCCGTGCGGCCAAAGTTTTCGAGATCGCGATAACTTGGATGCGCACCGATAGCGACGTTGTGCTTCAGCGCGAGTTCGACGGTCTCTGTCATCGTCGCCCGGTCGCCGGCGTGAAACCCGCACGCAATGTTCGTCGATGAAATGAACTTCATCAATTCTGCGTCATTGCCGCAACCTTCACCCATGTCACAGTTAAGATCAATCGTCCGAATCATGATTTCGCAATCTACACCCGACCCGTAGGAAATTCAATTCGTTCTCAAATTCGACCGCGAGGAGTTCGGCTTCTGCAACCGATATCATCGCGAAACTGACGCCGTCACCAGGCCCGCATTGCGCAAGGATCGGGAGGTCGGCTGAGACAACATTCGCGATCCGCGGATAGCCGCCCGAGGTTTGATGATCCGCCATCAGTATTATGATTTGTCCGTCGGGAAGTAACTGTACCGTCCCGAACGTGACCGCGGACGAAACCATTTGGCGCTCGTGAAGCAAATGCAGCGGCGTCCCTGACAACCGGTAGCCCATTCGATCGCAGTCTCTCGTAAATGTGAAGCCTTCACTGAGAAACATGCGTTCGCTGTTCGCCGTGAGAAATTCAAACTCGCAGCCGGCGATGATTCGTACCGTCGGGAAGCGGCTATAACGGGGAATGATAGACGGTCCGATTTTCAGTTCGCGGATCTTCTCACTCGAACCACTGACATCTAAGCGATCACCGGCGATCAATCGTCGACCGGAAAAACTTCCGCCGCCTACGGCCAGATTCGTGCTCGAGCTCCCGAGCCATTTGTCGATTTCAAAACCACCGAGTGCGCCGAGATATGCGCGGTTACCCGATCGTCGTGCGGCAAACTTCAGCACACTACCTTTTTTCGCGAATGAAGAACACCAATTTCGTAATTCGCGACCGTCGAGCTCGGCACCGAGATCAGCTCCACCGAGGGCGAATACAGTGCCTTCGTCGAATTCGATCTCCGCCGCAGGGAAGTGCATTTCAAGAACCGCAGCTGAGTCGTCGTTTCCGAGAATGGCGTTGATTAGCCGCGCGGCCGCCGCATCCATCACGCCATTGGGATTAATACCCGCACTCTGGCTTCCGGTTCGGCCGAGATCCTGGACGGTGGTGAGAATCCCGGGCTTCTTAAAGATAAGGCTCATCGTGGGACAAAGCGCACCTCATCGCCGGCTCGCAGCCTGCAAGGCGGATCACCGTTCGGATCGAACATCTCGACATCGGTTTGTCCGATGATCTGCCATCCGCCGGGCGACTCGATTGGATATATCCCGGTTTGCCGCGATGCGATCCCAACGCTGCCCTTCGGTACTTTTGTCCGCGGCGTGTCTCGACGCGGTGCCGCGATGATCTCGTCGACTTCGCCCATGTATGCAAAGCCGGGCAGAAAACCGATCATGTAAACACGGTACGACTTTGCGACAAATCGATCGATAACCTGTGCCGGTGTGATTTCGGCGAATTCCGCGACGACATTTATATCGAGGGCGGTGCGTTCGCTGAAGTCGACGGGAATCTCGATTAGTCGGTTCTTCGCCACTCGCGTTTGATCCGGTTGTGCGAGCGAATTGCGAACAATTCTCGCGACGGCATCGAAGGCGGAATCACATTCAGGAAAATTCTTTCGTACCTCGATAAGGTGATAGAAAACGGCGACGGATGAATAGGCAGGAACCGCTTCGACGAATCCGGGAAACGGTTCGCGATCAAGGTGCGACGCAAGGGAAATCGCTTTTGTGTTGAGCTCGACCGAGATCTCGTTTCCAAAGTCAATTGTCAGGCAATTATCGCCTAATGGAAAGATCTTCGGAGAGTCGACCATACGTTACCTCGTCCTTTGTTTGGGATCCAGATATTCACGCAGGCCATCGCCGATAAAATTGAAAGCGAGAACTGTCAGAGCGATCGCGATGCCCGGGAAGAAGAGAACATGCGGAGCGTTGTAGAGAATATCGAATCCGCGGGCCTCTTCGATCATCGTTCCCCAGCTCGGAGCCGGTGGAGGAATGCCAAGCCCGAGGAATGACAGGGATGCTTCGGACAATACGGCTCCGGCCATGCCGAGCGACGCCTGAACGATCAGCGGCTGCACTGCGTTTGGCATGATGTGCGTAAACAAAATTCTCGCGTTGCTCGCACCGAGAGCTCGTGCGGCCTGGACGAAATCATATTCGCGAACTTTTAGAACCTGACCGCGCATCACACGGGCGTAGCCCACCCAACCGATGATGCACAGTGCGAGGATCATCTTCCCGAGTCCGGCCCCGAGGAACGCGACGAGTGCGATCGCGAGCAGAAGTCCGGGAAAAGCCAGAAACACATTGAAGACATATCCGGATAAAAACTTGTCGACAAACCCGCCGTAGAAACCGGCGATGGCGCCGATCAGGATTCCGATGATCGATGAGACAGTGACGACTGTTAATCCGACCTCGAGCGAGATCCGTGCGCCGAATACGACTCGGGAAAAAACATCGCGGCCGAGGGCATCGGTACCGAACCAATGCTCGGCCGTCGGCTTTGCATACCGCATCAGAAGGTTCTGAGCGGTTACGTCATGCGTCGCGATCAACGGCGCAAATATCGCCGCCAGGATGACGATGGCCGCGATCGCGATGCCGATGTAAGTAAGT
>JBDTSA010000148.1:0-5864 GCA_039931335.1 Acidobacteriota bacterium | reverse complement strand
TCCGCCGTATCCGAAAACGAAAACTAGAAGCGCTTAGTTTTCGTTACAGAATCCTGTCAAGATAGTCGTAGATCGAATCTACCACTGAACCGTAATAACTGAAGCCGCCTCCGCCCATCTCGCCATCCTCTGCCGTCATCGTAACGACAGCTTTGCCGGTCTTGCTTGTGTCTCCTGAATCGGCCAAACCGCCTCCACCCATTTCACCATCGGCTAAAGCGACTCCGCAAAATAGCGCGATCATAACCATTACTTTGAGCGTTGCGTTCTTGATATTTTTCATTGTCTTCATCTCCATTTTCTAAAGTTTTCTGTTGATACACGGGAGTATCGCCGCTATAATACACCCGACAAAACGAATCCCTTAGCCTATGAATCCCCGACACCCACAGACAGCCCGCGCTCATAGCGAACTCGTCCGCGAAGTCTTTGTACTAGAACGAAGTGGACTTTTTGAGCGAGCAATGATGGAGCTGCGAGGTATCTGGGACGATACGGCCGTCGAACCAAATGTCGAAGAGATGGAACCGAGGATGGCGGCCGATATTTATCTAAGATGCGGCGCATTGATCGGATTTCTCGGCCACAGCCGGCAGATCCCGTCGGCTCAGGAACGATCGAAAAATCTTCTTACGAAAGCTCGGTCAATTTTTCTCGAATTATACGAACCGGAAAAACTCGCCGAGTGCGAGAACTATCTTTCGCTTGCCTATTGGCGAACCGGAGAGATCAATGAGGCTGAGAGCTGGGTCGAGGAATCTCAGTCACACGACCTTTCCGCAACGTGCGACCCTCGACTTTACTCGCATGTGATCCGCAATCTCGTACGTTTATCGCAAAAACGATTTGCCGAGGTCTGTGAGAACTTTTCAGCATTGCGCGAGTCGTTTCTGGAAAATGCCGATCACTTCTTGATCGGTAATTTCTATATGAATTTCGGCATTGCGGCGAGAAACATTGGTGACATTTCCAGTTCCCTCGACTCGTTGTGTCAGGCTAGAGACTTCTTCGCGCGGGCCGGCAACAAAGTGCAGGTCGCAATGGCGGAAAATAATCTTTGTTATCTTTATAAGTCGGAGCGAAGATTTGTCGAAGCTCACGTAGCGATCGACAAAGCGACCGATCTGTTCAAGCAGATCGGGGACCGCACCCGCGAAGGATTTTCACTGGATTCAAAAGCTCTGCTTTTTTTGGACGAAGGCAAGTATCAGGAAGCCCTTGATGCGGTCGATCAAGGTATCGCGATCCTCAGGAAGAGTGAGAATTACGGATACCTGACCGAGACGATCGCCACTAAGGCAAGAATCCAATTATTTTCGAACGACTTTTCGACGGCAACTCTCACCCTACTCGAAGCTGTCGAGCTTGCAAGGGTCCGCGTCAGCGAAGAAGCTGCGAAGCGGCTCATCCGCGAATTTGAACAGTCACTCGAAGATCGTAACGCCGGTAAAGATCGAGGCTCTGCAACTGAGCGGACAGGACTTGCCGCTGGCGACCTAAAATTGATCCTGCCACCTTCGATCTCGCAGTACGACGATTACCAGGGAATCTGGATCAGTAACTCGGATCTCGAGCCATATGGACTCGCTCGCGGTTCGCTTGCCGTAGTTGTCCCGGACAAAATAAAGCGGGGTGACCTGGTCGGGTTGGTCGAATTGAGCACTGATCTGGTGAACTGCGGATTTTACGACAGTGATTTTGGAATAGTCTGTCTCGAGGCAGGCGGCTCGGAACCTCAGTTGTTCGACCAGGCCGATGTTAAGATCCTCGGAAAGATCGTTGGCGTGTGCAGCACCAAGAAAAACGCCGATGGAACTCTCGATGTGATCCCATTGGATCTCTAGCTAGCGGAAGTCGGAAATATCCATTCCGAAACGCTCCTTCACATATTCCTCCGCCGCTTCATTCACGTTTCTCAGATTCACTAATCTTCGCCCCGATTTTTTTATCGCGCCCTTTGTTCGTTCGGCCATGTGCTTGAGCAGATCCCTTCCATCGTTAAGCTCGGCGTTCACCTTCTCGCGCAAGACGTACAATTCCGAAAGCTCGGCCTTTAACTTTTCTTCCTTGAGTTCCTGCAGCCTGAGTTTGACCTGCGCCATCTGCCGGATCGCACGGACAAGATCGTCACCTACCGAATCCCCTTTTACAACGTCGGGGCTATTCTTGAAATCCTCGACAAGTTTGTTCAGCTGGGCCTGATCGCCGGCAGAATAAGCCTCGTTCAACTTCGCCATCAGCCCGTGGCGCTTCTCTTTTTCACTCGCATCCAGGGCAAGGTCAGGATGAATGATCCGCGCCAAATTATGATATGCCTTTCGCGCTTCGGGGGTCGGATTGAATTTGAACGAGCCGGCTTTGGCATTTTCGCTGTTGGCCGCTGATTCTTCAGCACGGCGTCGAAGCTCCTCGGCCTTCTTCTTTATCTCCTCGTCGTCGGGGACGAGCTTGTACTCTTCTTCGGCGATCTGTGCTTCGATCTCGTCGAGATCGGCATAGAGGCGTCCGACTTCCATCTTGTATCGCGCTTCGAATTGCTCCAGCTCGCCCCGAAGATCCACCATCTCTTCTTCGCGATCGGCGAGCCGATCCTTCAGCCGGTCGAGGACGCGCTGTTTCCTGCCCAACTCGATCTCTTCAGGCGTCAATTCTGTCATGAGTAAAGATTCATCGGGCGGGTCAGCAGCGCGACGGGATCCTCGATATTAAGAGATTCCCGCACATAATACGGTTCGCCCGCGAGCGTACCGATCAGCGATCCGAAATAGCGCGAGCGGCTCTCAAGTTCATCAAGAAACGTTTTGCTCGTTAGCCGCGTCTCGGGCTCATTCGAATTCGGGTCGTAGAACTGCGAGCTATGTGCGCGGATCGCATCCATCTTCTGCTCGAGAAAGTCCGATACGTCGACGATAAACGACGGCTGCACCCGCCGAGAAAATATATTGTGGGCGACGTTTGGCACCGTGATCTTTGCATCGCCGGTTTCCTCGTCGTAACGCTTCATGCTCGAAAGCCTTGCCGATTCGCGAACGAGCTGAGCGATGTGATCATGATCGGGATGCGGGTCGTCGATCTGGTGAGTGAGGATGACCTTGGGCTTCAATCGACGCAGCACACGAACCATTTTTGTTCGAGATTCATCATCGCAAAATACATGCCCGTCAGGCAGGCCAAGGTTCTCCCGCACATCGAGCTTCAGGATTCTCGCCGCGTCTTTGGCCTCATGCTCGCGCCCTTCAACCGTCCCGCGCGTCCCCATCTCGCCCCGCGTGACATCAAGCGCGCCCGTCGTATAGCCGAGGTGCTTCATCTTCAACAGCGTGCCGCCAACGGTCAGCTCGACGTCATCCGGATGTGCAAAAATGGCGAGAATATCAATCGTTCCCATCAAGTTAAATCTAACATAATTGGTATGATTCGATTATGGAACTCACCGTTCTCGGCTCAGGCACATCGGTACCGCATCCGCGGCGAAGCAGCCCGGGTTTTTGGCTGCAAACGAACGGCTGCACGATATTACTCGACTGCTCGGCATCGTCGATTCACCGGATGGCTCAACAAGATCTCGACTGGCCCGGCCTGGACGCGATCTGGATATCCCATTTTCATCTTGATCATTGCGGCGGCCTCGCGCCCTTTCTTTTCGGAATGAAGCATGCACCAGCAACTCAGGACCGAACCAAACCGCTTCGGATAGTCGGATCAAGAGGTCTGAAAGATCTAATAACGAGATTCAGCGACGCGAACAATTACAATTTACTCGAGCAGCCGTTCCCGCTCGAGATACTCGAAGTCGAATCGCTCGAAAAGTTCGCGATCCTCCCGCATGTCGAAGCGGTCGCTTATTCAACGCTCCATACCGAGGACAGTCATGCACTCCATCTTCGCGAGGACGACACGACGTTTGTTTACACGGCCGATACCGGATTTGATGAAAGGTTGGCGACGTTCGCGCGGCGCGTCGATGTCTTGCTAATGGAGTGCTCATTTGTCAGAAACAAGCCGGTCGAAAAACACCTCGAACTGGCCGAGGCAATTCACATCATCAGACGCGCCGAACCCCGGTATGCGATCCTCACACATTTCTATCCAGACTGGGATGATGTGAGTTTCGACGAAGAGGTGAGAAAATTGTCGCCCGGTGCTGAAGTGATGCAGGCGTTTGACGGTTTGAGGCTGAAAATCCCCAAGACTAAAAACTAAAAGTGAAGAAGGTAGCACCCGCTTCACTTTTAGTTTTTAGTTTCTAAGGTTGCTAGCTTCCGACTTTGCGTTTCGCCATCGCCATCAGCTCTTCGGGCAGCCATTTTTCCATGACCTTATCTTCCGCCTCGGCGATAGACTTCCCGCGGTTCCGCCATTCCTTTGATGGATCGTCTTCGCGGCCCGACTGCTTGGGATAATTCTCGACCTGTTCGAGGCTAATGATGATGCCATGAACTACATCGTTCCAATCGTCATTCTGAATCCCGCGCAACACGATCGGCAACCCGGCTGTCCAATCTTCCTCAGGTGCAATGTTGTCGTATTCGGGGATCGTCAGGAACGCGGTTTGGGGAAGCTCCTTTCCGCCGAATTCACTGATCAGCTGCTTTTTCACATCCGCGTACGAGCCGTTCGGATCGGCGGTTCTCACCTGAAGCGCGCGTCGGAATATATCGGAAACAGTCGGTTGATTGCTCATAAGTTCGTAGCGACAGATTAACATAGAATACCGGCTGTGATAACTGGTTAATCCTGGGTTCCAGAGCCCCTAGTAATTCGGCGCGATATTATGATTTCGAACAAACTACATAACGATCCTTCTCAGTGCTAATCTACTTCGGATTTATGAAACGCATCATCTACCAACTCCATTTGATCCTCGGCATTCTAGTTTCGATTCCGGTCCTCGCGTGGGCGCTGAGCGGTTTTCTTTACGCGTTGCCGAACACGGTCGAAGGCGGGACGGTTGAGAAGATAGACGCGGCGCGCGTGAAGATCCCTCCCCCCGAAGCGATCGACAAGGCCAGCGCACTCGCCGGAAAGACACTCCCGACTACGGCTTTGACACTGTTGATGAAGGACGGCCGCCCCCAGTATCAATCGATCGGCGGGCTTGGGGCAGATTCGATCTTCATCGACGCCGAAACCGGAGAAGCGGCTTTCTCGAAACCGCCTACGTGGAAAACCCGATTTTTCCGCGAGGCCCACTTTTACTTTTTTGCGGGCGATTGGCAGGTTGCGTTGCTCTTGCTGTTCTCGGCTCTCACCGCGTTGTCGGCGGCGACCGGCATCTATCTGAACGTCGTTTACTGGTCGCGCCAACTGCGCCGAGGTGCGGTTCGCACCGACAAATAGTCTTCCGACAACTCTTTCCTTGCCGAAAATCATCTGAACGGCTAGCCTAATTTCGTGATCAGGAGTACGTCGATGAAATTCATATTCGCCCTGGCCTTTATTTTTTCCGGCCTCATCTTCGCGCATGGGCAGGGCGGCAATGAGCTGTCGCCGATCGTCGAAAAGGATATCGCGTACAAGGATTGGGCGTACAAGAACGTTCAGACGGGAACGGATGTTAACCTGCGGAAGTTTACCGTCGGAAAAAAACTCGTCATGGTCGTTTACTTTGCGCCGTGGTGTCCAAACTGGAAACACGATGTACGGTTTGTGCAGTCCATGTACGAGAAATACCACGGCAATGGTTTTGACGTTATCGCGGTTGGTGAGTACGACCCGGTCGATTCGATGAAGGCTCACATCGCCGAATACAAACTTGGCTTTCCAGTGGTGTGGGAGTCAGATGCTCGGACGGCTAAACAGACGACGCTGCATTACGAATATCGAAAAGCGGTCGGTGATACCCGTAACTGGGGATCGCCCTG
>JBDTSA010000147.1:0-5876 GCA_039931335.1 Acidobacteriota bacterium | reverse complement strand
ACCCGCTCGTTCGACAAAACGAATGGCGGGTTCGGCGGAGCTCCGAAGTTTCCGCCGTCGATGTCGCTCGACTTTTTGTTGCGGTATTGGAAACGGACTGGCGATGCGAATGGATTGGAGATGGTCGAGCGGACGGCGAGAAAGATGGCTGAAGGCGGGATATGCGATCAGCTTGGCGGCGGGTTTCACCGTTATGCGGTCGACGCTGTCTGGCTCGTGCCGCACTTCGAGAAAATGCTGTATGACAATGCACAGCTAATTCGAATCTATCTGCAGCTCTACCAGATAACTCATGACGAATTCTATAAGCGAGTTGCGGTCGACACACTTGAGTATGTGAAGCGCGAGATGCTTGACGAAGCAGGTGGTTTCTATTCTTCGCAGGACGCGGATAGCGAAGGCGAAGAAGGAAAGTTTTTCGTATGGACACCTGGCGAAGTCGTCGAAGCCGTTGGAGATAAGGATGCTCGGATCTTCAATTTCTTTTACGACGTTTCGGAAGAAGGAAACTTTGAAGGGAAAAATATTCTGCAGGTTTTATACACCCGTGAGGCGGCGGCCAAGGCTTTGCAGATCGATGTCGATGCGTTGAATGAAGCTCTCGATCGCTCGCGCTCGAAGCTGTTTGAGCGTCGCGAAAAACGCATCAAGCCATTCCGCGACGAGAAGATCTTGACGGCGTGGAACGGTCTTATGCTCAAGGCGTTTGCGGAAGCGGGCGCGATATTGGGAAGCGACGATTATCTCAACATCGCCCGACGTAACGCGGACTTCATGTTGCAACATCTTCAGAGAGACGGCCGCCTGCTGCGTACATGGAAAGACGGTAAGGCGAAACTGAATGCTTACATCGAAGACCATGCAAATCTCGCGGATGGGCTGATCGCTCTCTTTCAGGCTTCAGGTGAACCGCGATACCTTGCCGAAGCGAAGCGTCTCGCGGATTTGATGATCACCGAGTTCTGGGACGAGGAAAGCGGCGGCTTCTTTTTTACATCGAGCGATCACGAAGAGCTGATCATCCGCAACAAGGATTTTTACGACAATGCGACACCGTCCGGAAACTCGGCGGCGGCCGATGTTCTGCTGAAACTCTCAAAGTTTTACGGAGAAGATAAGTATGAGCGGTTTGCTTCAACGGTGCTCCGGCTCGCTTCGACTCAGCTCACGCGTTATCCGCAGGGTTTTGGCCGGGCGCTCTCTGCAATCGAATTTCACCTTTCGCCGGTGAAAGAGATCGCCGTGATCGGTGAGCGGGGAAGCTTCCTGGAACGCGAAGTATTGACGACGTATCTTCCGAGTGCGGTTCTTGCATTCGCCGCGGATGCGGATGCGAACTTACCTCTCCTTGCCGACAAATCGAGAACGGGTGAAATGGCGACTGCGTTTGTTTGCGAGAATTTTGTTTGTCAAAAGCCCATCACCGATCCCGAAGAGTTGAGAGCCCTGTTAGCCACCTAGGAAAAGAAGAGATCGAAGTATTAATCCGTCGAAAAACGAAAAAGGCGTCGTCCGAAGACGACGCCTTAAATCTTCTAAATAATCAGGAAGTCTTAATTATTTGCCGTTGTGGTTTGCGTTGGCGTTCATCATAGGAGCAGAGTTCGCCGGCTTCATTGTGTTAGCAGCCGTGTTAGCAGCCGTAGCGGCCTGATTCGCAGCCATAGCAGCTTGATTAGCAGCAGTGTTCATAGCGTTAGCAGCCGAATTCATCGCGTTAGCAACCGCTTTGTTCGTGTTAGCTGCCGAGTTGTTGGCTGCGCTGTCTCCGCAAGCCATGCCCATGGCGGTAAGCGCCAAAAGGCTCGAAAGTGCAATAATTTTTTTCATTTCTAAATGGACTCTCCTGTCTTTCTCAAAGATTATACTTACTTTATTTTTACTCACTACCGCCTTGTGAGCGGCATTGCTCCAGAACAGTTAAATTTCGGAACAAACGACAATATAGTCATCCGGCATACATTAGTCAACTCCTAGAATAGCGAAAGAGAGGTTTTAGACAAGAAATCTTAGCGGCCAAAATCCAGCTTTTCAGCCCCCAAAAGGCCAAAAGCACCGTACTCTTGAGCCGCTTTACGGTCGGCGATTTGCGTTGGCGTTCGAATTCATGTTCGAGTTCGACTTCATATTTGAATTCGACATCTTCGAATTAGCCGAGTTGGTGTTAACTGTTGCCAATGGCGTTGCCATAGTTGCCGGGGTAACGACGGTTGTATTTCGATTCAGATTGGTGTTATTCGCCGTGTTATTCGCAGCGCCGCCGCAAGCAGAGTCAAACGTGCCGATAGCGAATAGCTGTGCGTGCAATTTTATTCATAGTTATTATAATTTCCTGTTTTTCAAAGTTAGTTAATGGTCGACTGCTGCCCATCCTCAAAGATAGTTAAGCCAACCTAATGAAATAATACTTGGGACGATGGCCACTATATATATGCGTTTGAGTCGAAGTCCTCGCAAAATATTATTACGATCCAAATATTTAGGCTTTGTGTAAGCTGGGTTACCAAACCGCGCATCGACGCCGGGATCTATCATTAAATATTGACTAAATTGCATGCAAAAAGTTATCTTCAGCATGGGAATTTTGCGTAAGAAACTTGGATTCCTGGTTCAAGTCACCACGCGCTCGCCTTTCCGCTTCCCCCTCTCTATGAAACCCTCCAGCTCGTTACGAAATTCCGATGTCGGCTTAAGCACAGGACAGATCGCCCTCGGGTTATTCGGTTTTGTCGCGCCGGTCCTGACGTTCCTGCTGGCGATATCTGGCGTTCCTGACCCGGTAAAAATTTTCATTCTGATCCTGATGGCGCTCGGCTACTCGGTGATCTGCATTTGGGCGTTTCAAAAATCTCATAGTCGAAAAGAAGTTGGACAATTTCGCGATGACCTTCTCGAAGCGGATCTCGAAGATTCTCTGGCGTCCATCGGCGAGGCAAGCGAGTTCTTCGGCGCGTCGCTAAAGTCAGACGACCTGTTTCGCTTGGTGTCGAGTCGGGTCGCACACATCTTCCCATTCGCGTCCAGCGCTCTATTTGTGCAAACCGAATCAGGTGATGCTCTTGAGATCATCCAGGCCGATGGCTTAAACACGGAGCGAATGTTGAACTCCGTCGTCCCGATAGATAAAGGTCTCGCGGGCCTGGCTTGGTTGAGCAGCGAGGTGGAAACTGACGGTGACCTGAATCTCGAGAACTCGGCGATGCCGGACGGAGCTCTCGCCGGTTTGCGTTCAGCGGTTGCTATCCCGTTAATGCATGATCACCGGCCGTTCGCGGTCCTCGCCCTGTATAGAGACGAGCCGCTGACTGTCGACCACGCCCTCGAGCAAATGCTCCATGGGATCGGCGAACGCGTCGCACCGTTATTCTTGAGCTCGATCTCCTTTGAACGATCGCTGTCGAATGCGCTAACCGATTCGCTCACGAGCCTGCCGAACGAGCGCGCATTCTTCATGGTGCTCGAAAATCAATTGGCCGAGTCGCAAAGGTTCCGCAGCGAACGGCCGCTTACGGTAGTGAGCGTGGATATTAAAAATTTCGCCGATGTGAATCAGAACTTCGGTTTTGCGGCGGGCGACCGGATGCTTACATTTGCGGCGGAGAGTTTGGCATCGCACTTGAGAAAAATGGACTTTCTATCGCGTTCGGTCAACGACGAGTTCCTGATCATACTTCCGACTGCTTCCGAAAAATTTGCTGCGGAGATCGTCGAGCGTATAAGAAACAACTTTGCGGCCAAAGTTTTTTCCGTGACTGAAACGGAAGAGGTGAAGGTCTGGCTCAATTTCGGCTGGGCGACATTTTGGCAAGACGGCGAAACGGCGGAGCAGCTGCTTCGGCATGCACGCGTTCGTAAGCAACAGTCGAAGGCGGAAGAGCCGAGCAAGGTCCTTTGGTTCCCGAAGGAATACGTCAATTAGTAAATAGTAAATCGTGAATCGTGAATAGGTGGATCTCTTGAACGGTCGAGGCTCTCTCTATTTACTATTCACGATTAACTATTTACTATCTTCCAAATGGCGAACATAACTTTTTACGGCGGTGTCGGAACCGTCACGGGTTCAAAATATCTGCTGGAGAATAACGGTCGCCGGATTCTCGTCGACTGCGGGCTATTCCAGGGACCGCGGGAGCTTCGTGAGCGAAACTGGCAGGATCCGCCGTTTGATCCGCATGCCATTGAAGCAGTCATTATTACTCACGCGCATATCGATCATACCGGCTGGCTCCCGCGTCTCGTCAATCTTGGTTTCCGAGGCCCGGTATTCACCTCACGGGCGACCGCTGACCTGCTGAAGATCCTCCTGCCCGATTCCGCCCGGCTGCAGGAAGAAGACGCTGATTATCGCAACCGTCATGCCCTGACGCGTCACGAACCTGCTCTGCCTCTCTATGACGAAGAGGATGCGCGACGAACGTTAGAGCTAGTTCGGCCCGTTCCGAACGACGGGGCATCCATCGAGGTTGCCGACGGATTTACCGCAAGCTTTCGAGTCGCGGGCCATATCATCGGTGCGAGTCTGGTGTTGGTCGAGATGACAGATCCGTCGGCCGACCCACCGGTGAGGTTCCTTTTTTCAGGCGATCTCGGACATTACGATCAGCCCATCGTGAAGGATCCCGCCCCACCGCCTGCATGCGATTACCTGATGGTCGAATCGACATATGGTAATCGACTTCATGGAAATGTCTCGTCCGCGGATCAGATGGCGAGGATCATTAACGAAGCCGTGGGCAGAAACGCACCGATCTTGATCCCCGCATTTGCGGTCGGCCGTACGCAGGAGGTTCTGTACTTGCTCCGCGAGCTCGAAGAAGAAAAACGGATCCCGATTCTCCCGGTTATCGTCGATTCGCCGATGGCCTCGCAGGCAACACAGGTTTACAACCGCTGGAACGAAGAACACGACGAGGAATATGCGTCGATACTGAACCAAAAGAAACATCCGCTCCGTACGCATTCGATGACGACCGCGTCGACACGCGACGAATCGAAACGGCTCAATGACATGAGAGGTACGCGGATCATTATCTCTGCGTCCGGTATGATGACGGGTGGGCGGGTTCTGCATCATGCCATGCGAGTTTTGCCGAACGAAAATGCGACAGTCATCTTTGTCGGTTACCAGGCGGCGGGTACCCTCGGCCGCCGGGTACAGGATGGCGAAAGGGAAGTTCGCATAATGAAGAATTGGATCCCGGTTAAATGTCACGTCGAGAAGGTCGAAGGTTTCTCGGCCCATGCTGACTGGAAAGCGGTGATCCGTTGGCTGGAGGGATTGCCGTCCACGCCGAAGCAAGTATTCACCACGCATGGCGAACCGGATGCTGCAGCGGCGATGGCACAGCATATTCGCGAGCGATTTGGCTGGGACGTGGTCGTGCCGACATACGAACAGCGCGTCGAACTGAAAGGAAAAGACGGGGGATAATTTGATGAGATCTTTTTGGAGTATCGGGCTCGCGATCATTTTGACGGCCACCACGTTCTCGCAAACAGCATCGACGAAGCTCTCCGACCTCGGGTGGCTAGCGGGCTGCTGGGAAATGAGAAATGAAAAGCGGGATCTCTTGATAACCGAGATGTGGATGAAGCCCGCGGGCGATGCCATGCTCGGCGTTGGCCGAACGCTCAAGGCAGGGAAACTAGTCGATTATGAATTCTTGCGGATCGTCGAGGACGCGAATGGGCTCTCGTACATTTCGCGTCCCTCGGCGAACAAGGACGACACGGTATTCAAAATGATCCGCTCCTCCGCTAACGAGATCGTCTTCGAAAATCCGACGCATGATTTTCCGCAGCGGATACTTTACAAGCGCAATGGCGACAAAATGACGGCCCGGATCGAAGGCACCGCCAACGGAAAGACCCGCGCC
>JBDTSA010000146.1:0-5895 GCA_039931335.1 Acidobacteriota bacterium | reverse complement strand
AACTGGTACGAGCTTTCGACGATTCCTCGTTACCTCGATATTTCGCTTGCGATGATGGTTGGCGCAGATGTGTTCAGTGGCGAGCGCTGCTCGATCGATCCTGCGGCGACCATTCGAGATTCCGTCATCTGGGATGACGTGACGATCGCGGCCGGCGTGAATCTTTATCGCACAATAATTGCGGATGGAGTTTCTATTCCCGCGGGCGAGCATTACGAAAATGCGGCGATCGTGCGGGCCGAGATGGTTCGCAATTCCGCCGAGATTCCGGAGAAAGCACTGAAGGGTTACATTCAAGGCGAGAATTACGTCGTTCCGCTGAATTAGCGTCATCTATGTCAGACTTCCTCGCAAGGCTCGAGGCGTTTCTAACCGAGCGCCACGAAAAATCAGATATCGAAACTCTAACTCCGGACGCTTCGACCCGGGAATATTTTCGTGTCACGTGGCGCGGCGAATCAGCGATCGCCTGCGTTTATCCCGAACCCTTCGTTGCCGCCGAGCAGAGCTATCTGGATGTCACGAATCTCTTTGTCAAAGCTAAACTCCCCGTCGCTCGCATCATGGATTTCGACGAATCACTCGGCGTGATAATGCAGGAAGACTTGGGAGATCGGATCCTCCGAGATGTACTTGTCAAGGCTGACGAGAACGCGCGCGATCATCTGACGTCGGAAGCTCTGACGTTGATCGCGCAAATCCAGGCCGCGACTCCGTTCGCGTTCGAGCTCGACTCGATCGCTTCGAGATCGCGGTTCGATACTGAGAAACTTCTCTGGGAGCTAGAGTTTTTTAAAACTCATTACTTCACTACGTACAAGGGTGACGGGCTTTCCGAGGTGGAAGATAGAGATCTCTCAGCTGAGTTCCGTGAGCTGTCTGAGGAGCTCGATTCGAGAGCTCGCGTTCTCTGCCACAGGGACTTTCACGCGGCGAACCTGATGCTGGATGGTGACGGACGACTCCGAATCATCGATCATCAGGACGCGCGAATCGGTTCGGTCGCCTATGACCTCGTTTCGTTTCTGCTTGATCGAGTCACCGAGCCACCATCTGCCGAATGGCTCGGGGAGAAGCGCCGTGAATTTTTAGAGGGGCGTGACTTCGTGGGCCTCGAACGGATCGACGAAGTCGCGTTCGCCGAAGAGTTTCGACTTCAAACTATCCAACGCTGCCTAAAGGCGATCGGCACGTTCGCGTACCAATCGGTGAACCGCGGAAAGACCTACTTTGTTCCGTTCATCAAGCCCATGTTTCTGATAGTTCTTCGGGCGCTAGATAATCTGGACAGGTTTCCGGCCATGCAAACCGTCATCACGCGCGAGATTAGGTAATCGCCGGATGCACGATCTAAGCACGATTGTAATCGCCACGCCAGTTCTTGACCGCGAGCTTTATGTCTTTCGAGGTAGCGAGTTCCCCGTCGCATGCACGTCGAACCAGATCCGATAAATCATCATCCGCGGCAAACCGCAGCGCGATCAACTGCCCAAGGCTCAGTTCCGACGCTCGCGAGGCGAGATCGGCGGGAAGTATTTCTCTGTAACGCAGATGCTCTTCAAGCCTGATCACGCGGTCCTGAACTTTCACCGCCTGCGCTCTCGCCGCCAGGATCATACCGACAAAAACGAGCGACAGGATCGTGAATACGACTCGGTCAAGACTCGGCTCCTGATAAAGCCGAACTGCCTGGTAGATCAGATTCAGCGTGAGCAGCGGAAACAACACGAAGTGAAACAGTGGAAAGTAACGAACATGATTTCCGTAATTTTGTTGTTCGGGCATAAGGGGGAATCTCCTTTAAAGTTTTGATTGGGCGAGCATCTCGGCGGACTTCCCGGTGAAATCCTCACCCGGATTAACGAAGAGATTTTGTTCGAAACGATACTGCTTGTCGTAAAGCTGTTTGTAACGTCCGTCCATCGCGATCAATTCCTCGTGCGTACCGCGTTCGAGGATCTCACCTGATTCGACGACGAGGATCTGATCGGCGCTGCGTATCGTCGACAATCGATGGGCGATGACGAATGTCGTGCGTCCCTGGCGAAGGCGATTCAAGCCTTCCTGAATGAGAGCTTCGCTTTCGGAATCAAGCGACGACGTCGCTTCGTCCAGGATCAGAATTCGCGGATCTGCCAACAAGGCACGAGCGATCGCGATCCGCTGACGCTGGCCGCCGGAAAGTTTAACTCCACGTTCGCCAACGACAGTGTCGTAGCCATTCGGAAACTTCTCGATGAACTCATCGGCATTAGCGATCTTGCAAATGTCCTTGATCTTCGCAAGATTTGCTTCCGGGTTCGAGAATCGTATGTTGTCGAGGATCGTTCCATCGAAAAGAAAATTATCCTGAAGAACGACACCGAGATGTTTTCGATAATCGCGTAGCCGTACGGACTGCAGATCCTTTCCGTCGATCTTGATGACGCCGGTCGTCGGCTGAATGAAATTAAGAACTAAACTGAGGATCGTCGATTTGCCGGAGCCGCTCGATCCGACGAGCGCCGTTGTCGCACCCGCCTCGGCGTGAAATGAGACACCCTTTAAGACCGGAACATCCTTTTCGTACTCGAACTCGACACTCTCAAAATCGATAGTTCCCTTGATGTCAGGGATCGGCTCCTTTGACGAATCTTCTTCATCTTCCGTAGTCATCCCCATGATCTCGCGGATGCGGTCGAGCCCGGCGAGCGCTTCGGTGATCTGCGTGCCGATCGATGTAAGCTCGATGACCGGAATCGCGAGTAGAAACGTGAATGAAATGTACATCAGAAAGTCGCCGAGAGTCATCGCTCCGGTCTGAACAGCGTTGCCGCCGAACACGATCATGACGACGGCGACGGCGCCGATGACTACTGATGAGAACGAACTGATCGCTGATACACCCGTGATCGTTTTCGCAATATTGCGGAACAAGCGATGTGCCCCGCGAGTGAACGAAAGCTCTTCGCGTTTTTCCGCCGTGTAGGCTTTGACGATCCGAATGCCGCCGAGGCTTTCACCGAGCCGGCCCGTCACTTCGGCCGTGATCTCGCCGCGTTCGCGGAAGATCGGACGCAGGACCTTGAACGCGTACATCAACGCTCCGCCGAAGATTAGAAGCACAACGATGGTCGCCAGCGTGAGTTGCCAGTTGAGGTAGAAAAGGACACCGATCGCGATGATCGCCGTGACGAGGCCTCCGAGGATCTGTCCGAGACCTGTTCCGACGAGATTTCGGATCCCCTCGGCGTCATTCATGATCCGCGAAATCAACTGGCCGCTTTGCGTCGAATCAAAGTACGAAATCGGCAGCCGCTCGATGTGACGCTGTACGCGCATTCGCATATTCGTGATCGCGAGCTGAGCCGCGACGCCGAGGATCTGCGAAAGAGCGAACGACGTTACACCCTGAATCAGTGTTGAAATGCCGATCGCAAGGGCGATCCATTTGATGAGTCCGTAATTTCGATTTGTGAAGACTTCGTCGCCGATATATTTCGTCGACGCCGGCAGAACCATACCAGCAAGCCGCGAGATGAGCATCAAAATGCTACCGGCAAGCAACCGCCAACGCGAATTCCAGATGATTTTCCGAGCCTCGGCCCATGCGCTCGAGTAATCGATCTTCTTCTTTTTCTTTTCCTCGGCCATACAACGCTAGAGTTTCGTTCTCGCGCCGGGCGAAGTCAAACCAAAAAAAGGCCGCGTGCCGGGGCCCGCGACCTGAATTGGAACGACCCAACCGTCCGCCGATCACGTTCGGCACGCCGCTCGGTCGTGAAAAGTGCCGATGTAGGATTGAATGTCCGGGAGTGGCTTATTGACGAAAGACTCGCTTGCGGGAAACATCTCTTACTACGTCGGTTTTTCATATTGTGGTCCTCATTTTTCGACCCCACATTTCGAAACTGGATAAGTCGTCATTACTCCATCGAATTAGTAGACCGACCCTGATGGAACGGGCTAGTCTGTAGATATGCCGAATTGTCGCATCGACACACCGCCGGTGGTTTTCAGTACATACCACCTGCCTTCACGATAAACGGCCGCATCGGTCTTGCCGTCGCCGTCGTAAGCCACAGGCACGGGAATGTCAGTTGGCAAACCAAACTGGAATACGGATGAACCATTCGTGCTGCCGTAAATAAACCAGGTTCGACGCGGTAGACGGCGAGGTCGGTTTTCCCATCTCCATCGTAGTCGGCGCGAAGGGCACGATCAGTAGGAAGCGGTATCGATTGGCACTTCGTTGCGGCAGTTTCAGTGATTAATGATAGTGGCAGTAGTTACGTCGAATTTCTTGATGCTGATCGTGAAGGGCTCGTTATAAGACTTGGCCCTGTCCTGAAGGACGCTAATCGCGACCTGCTCGCCCAGCCAGATCGATCTGTAGGTCGAGTTGCGGAAGTGTATATTTGTGGGAGACGCCACGGGGTGCTGCGGTAAACTGCCGGACCCTTATCGCTGGTGAATCGATGTCTGAATACTTGTACACATGTTTGGCGGACAGTTGCCAAAAAAGGTGGTCAGCTGCAGTTCCAAGGTCGCAGGATCCATCGACGCAACGCCATGTGTGCGTGTCACAATATGGATCTCAGCGGTCAAGGGGTTCAGAAGTCCGTTGCCTGTACCGACACCAGGGCGGGCACCCGTCACGTCTCCAACGGCACGATAGGCTCCGTATACTCCCTTACGGTCCCGACCGACGACTATGCCTCCAGTACTGAAAAGGGTTCCGTCAACAGCCAGGTTTCCGAAATCTGCTGGTGTGCATGGGCTTGTCGCACAGAATTCTGGGTTGTTAAACACCGCAAGCCAGAGGGATACCGCATCCCCGGGGGTGAGTGACGATGTGTGAAAGTCGAAATACACCCCGCCTTGGCTTCTGAATAAGGTTGACCCCGCAGAAGGCACCACAGCTCCGCCCGCTATGAACACGACGGATCGGCTGCTGATCTTGGGATTACCACTTTTGTCCGCCTGAGCGGTTGCGTCGATGACCGTAAAGAGTGTCGTAAGCACAATGCATAAACTCACGATTGAAAAGCGTTTCAAAATTAGGTTTTTCATGTTGTCTCCTTTTTTCTAGTTGTCTTCCGCTTGTAAATTGCAATTGTCTTCGAACGATCGCGTTCCTATCTGGTCCACTTTCAATGTCGCTGAAGGATGTGACCGGGTGAATTTCCGCGTCCTCTCCTCCACTGGGCGAAACTATTTTTCTTTACTTCCTCTGTTAACACCCGCGATTATTTCTGAAAACAGAGCTCAAACTGTTAAGCACACGATTGTTTCTGACACCCTTTTTTCGTTCATTTTGAGTCGGAAACGAGAAATGGAACTTTGCGCGTCAAATTCGTGTAGAACGCACTAAACTGTTCGAGACCTGCGCTTGATTGTGAGGATCAAGGATTCGACGCTGTTCACTCCGGTTTTCGATTCGCGACCAGCATACCCCCAATGTGGTTAGATTTACAATCAAATATTGACCAAATTAACCTTGGCCTGGTTAAAGCTCCCACTTGCCGGAACTACGCAATCGAGGATTTTCGCCTGGATGCTGAGCATTTAATGCTTTACGGGACCGGTGAGGAAGTTTCCGTGACTCCAAAACAGGTCGAAACCCGTCTTGCTTTAATAGAAAAAAGGGCGAGATCGTGAGTAAAGAAGTCTTAATGGCGAAGCTTTGGGGCAATGCCACGGTTGAAGAATCTAGTCTAGTTCAAAAAATTCACATTTTGAGAAAGGTCCTAAATGAGACGGCGAGAGCAAACCGTTGTTCGAGACGCTCCGGCTGACGAGGGTATCGCTTCAACGCTGAATTGAGTGCGAATGGTAATGCAGTCCGTGAGCCACATTTGGAAATCTCAATTGTTAACGCTACTTCTACCCCCCCCTGTTCAATCAATTTTATTG
>JBDTSA010000145.1:0-5902 GCA_039931335.1 Acidobacteriota bacterium | reverse complement strand
CACGAAGCAGATACTTGCGGGCGATCGGCAAACTAGGGCTTAGCTATTGGCACATCCAGCGAGCGACGGCCGCGCAGGGTCAAACCGGAAGCTTCCAGCAGAACCCGATCTTGCGGGAAGAAGTATTGAAGTGGCGGGATCAGGTGTAGTGCGACGAGAGACAGGAGACAGGAGACACTGTTGCGAGCTCTTTTCCCGAAGGGGATAAAGATAATAAGCCGGGGGTGAGCGAACGAAGTGAGCGTAACCCCCGGTAACGGTCTCACACAGGACGTTCCCCCAAGCGGAGCGACAAGGCAGAAATCAAAAAAGCAGAAGGCATGATGCCTTCTGCTTAGTGATCTGGTAGGTCGTGCAGGGATCGAACCTGCGACCCACGGATTAAGAGTCCGTTGCTCTACCAACTGAGCTAACGACCCAGAAGTTAAGTAAAGGATTATAGCAACAAGAAAGTGAAAATGTGAAAGAGTGAAAAGCTGAAAACGAGGGGAGGTGTAAAGTTTTACTTTTTCACGTTTTCACTGTTTCACCTTTCCACGTCTTCACTCTTTCACCTTTTCGCCTTTTTACATTTAAACTCTTTTACTGATGAAAGAATGCCCCAAGTGCGACGTGTGTTTTCCGGATGACGTCGCGGCCTGCCCGTACGACGAGACGGCAACGCGATTCTCGTTGCCCGGAGATCAGGTCCTCGCTGAACGCTATCGCCTGGAAAAGCGCATTGGCAAAGGTGCCATGGGTCAGGTCTATCTGGCGAGCGATATGAAATTCGCATCTCGCAAGGTCGCGGTGAAGACGGTTCGCCAGGACATCCTGAACAGCGACGACCTACAGGAAGGCGAAGCGATCGCGCGATTCGAGCGTGAAGCGCAAGCCGCCGCATCGATACAACACCCGAACACCGTAAGCGTCACCGATTTTGGTGAATCGACCGACGGTGTTTTTTATCTCGTCATGGAGTACGTCGATGGCGAGACGCTGCATAAGCTTCTGAGGCGCGAAGGAACTCTGCCCGTGAAGCGCGCGGTTCGGCTCCTTCGCCAGATCGCCGATGGGGTCGAGGCCGCTCACGACATTGGAATCCTTCACCGCGATCTGAAACCCGCCAATATCTTCCTGATGCAAAGAGGCAAAGCCGCGGGCGATGGATTCATAAAGGTCGGCGACTTCGGTTTAGCCAAGATCGTCAGCCAGACAGCGACGGACTTCAGTTCAAAAGCGGGACCGGCATCGCGAGGAATAATCGGCACGCCAGAGTTCATGTCGCCCGAACAGATGCAGCCGGAAGTCGGAGTCGACGCACGAGCCGATATCTATGCGCTCGGAACGATCGCGTATTTGATGCTTGGCGGAAAAACGCCCTTCGTCGGAGACATGATGCAGCTCGTGATGCAGAAGATCATGCACAAGCCGCCGCCTCTGTCGTCGCTACGC
The DNA here is from genome assembly GCA_039931335.1 of Acidobacteriota bacterium. Lineage (GTDB taxonomy): Bacteria > Acidobacteriota > Blastocatellia > Pyrinomonadales > Pyrinomonadaceae > OLB17. Next base: position 4,468 of record JBDTSA010000145.1, on the reverse strand, counting down.
TCGGACATTCCGGCGCATGTCGAACGGGTAATAATGCGGTCGCTCGAGATCGAGCCGAACGCGCGGCCCGCCACCGTGTCGGATTGGATCGATCAGCTCGAGGAAGCTTCGCAGGATATCGAAGAGGGAAAGCGGTCCGGCATGTCGCGGCTGGTGATCATGGCACCGGTCTCGTCCGAGGTTTACGTCGATGACGAGCGGAAGGGAAGCGTCGGACGCTCCGGACGCGTTGTTCTGAGCGACATCCCGGCAGGTCAGCATATCCTGCGCGTTTCTAAACAAGGCGAACGCGATGACGAGCGGCTAATTGAGATCCGTGAAGGAGCCGGCGAGCAAGTCATACAAGCACAGTTGAAGACACTTCGACAGCACGGTAGTCAACCGACGCCGTCGCAGGGTAGCGCAAGCAGTGGAATCCACTCGAGCCTGATGCCGGGCATTGTCGCCTGCACGAGCTGTCAATCAAGGTTTGCCGAAGGGGTGAAGTTCTGCGGACGCTGCGGCGGACGATCGTTTGTTCTGGTCAGCGCCGGCGAATCTGCAAACATGTTTCCGTGTCCGCGCTGCTCGGCACCGCTTCCTGAGAATTCCAGGTACTGCGGACGATGTGGACTCAATATGGCTCCGAGACCGAGTGCTCCTGCGAGTTTGAGATCGCCCTCTTCCTTGCCGCCGCAGGCCGAGCGTGTTTGCAGCCGGTGTGGCGGAGCGTTTCCGCCTCATATTCGTTTCTGCGGCAAATGCGGGCAGAGCATGACCTAGCGCTCGACACTGACAACTTTCGGGCGATACGCTTATAATATCTCGAACCGATATCCGGCCCCTTTGCCCGAGGAAATCCTGAATGAAAATTTGTCCGAATTGCCGCAAGACCTATGACGACGACGGTCTCAACTTCTGTCTCGAAGATGGGTCGGTCCTGACATTCGCGCCGGTGGATGCAGCTCCTACTGTCGTCATGGAACATCCCCGTCCGACCGATCCGGCACCCGGTGCATGGACGCCTCCAAACCCGGCCGCATATTCCATGCAGCCTAAAAAGAAATCGTCTAAAGCGTGGGTCTGGCTACTGGCGATCTTTGCGGTCCTGATCCTCGTCTGCGGCGGTGGATTCGTCGGCTTCTTCTTGTACGTCGCGTCGGTTGCCAATTCGAACGTTGCGGCAAACAAAGGCACGAACAATTCGACGACAACAACAAAGACGAATACGAACACGTTCACCCGCTCAACCCCGAGCCCGTCAGCTTCAGTAGCCGGCAACGTCGAAGAAATAGATATTTCGGACTGGGTTGAAGATCCGACGGTTTGGCTGGAGACGGAATTCAAGGACGGCGAGTTTTTCATGACGTCGAAGCAGAAGGGCTACTACTACGTGCTCGTTGCAAAGAACGATGACTACTCGAATGTCAGCGTCGCTCGGGTCACAGTAAGAAACATCGAAGACAAGGATTCGGGCATGGGCTACGGCCTCGTCTTCAATAGTGAAACTACGCCGCTCACGAATGGCTATGCGTTTCTCATCGATACAAAACGCAAAAAGTACCGTGTTGTTCGCCACGAGAATGAGCAGGAGAAAACCGTTACGGCCTGGACAAGTTCGAGTCTTATCAAAGAAGGGAGTGAGCTGAACTTGCTCGAAGCTCGCGGCAGTGGAGAGAAGGTTGAGCTATATATAAACGGCCAGCTCGCGACGACGATCACTAACAAACAAGGGCCGAAGTCGGGAGTGCCCGGACTGTATGTCGGAGACGGAGCGAAGATCGGATTTAGAAAACTCGAGGTCGTGAAGTAACATCGGTTTATGAAGCGATGTCTTAAGTGCGGCCAGTCATACACCGACGATACGCTGAATTTCTGCTTGAATGACGGCGAGCTTCTCATTCAGCAGATCGGTTACGAGCCGCCGCCGACACAGTTCGCTGATGACTCGCCGCCGACGCTGTTGATGAATCAGCCGCGCGTCACGAACCCGATCGATTGGGCTCAATCATCGCTTGCACATCCGCAGGCTTCCTTACCGGTTGCGGCAAATCAGCAATACGGGATTGCCGGCTACGGTATGTCGCGGGACCAGACTCTTCCGACCGTCTCGCTTGTTCTTGGGATCATTTCCGTCTTTCTTGTGTGCTGTGCAGGAGGCGTATACATGGGCCTCCCGGCCGCTATCGTCGGATTCATCGCGATGAAGAACGTGGAGAGCAACCCGAACAAATACAGCGGCCGCGGTATGGCGATCGCCGGAATGGTCCTCGGAATTGTCACGTTTCTTGGTTCCCTTTTCATCCTGATCTTCGGGCAGTTGTCGTGATATTGGCGATGCCTCTATACTCTAGCTAATGCGCGTAACGCTCCACGTAGTTGCGGGTCCTCAGACCGGTCGCGACTTCAGATTCGACCAACACGACACTTTCATGATCGGGCGAAGTGAGGACGCGCAATTTTGCCTGCCGCAGGACCGATTTTTCTCGCGTCACCATTGCATACTCGAGATCGCTCCGCCGCAATGTTTTCTTCGCGACCTCGGCTCAACCAACGGGACGTTCGTCAACGGGATTCGGGTCGAGACTGCGCACCTTAAACACGGTGACCGTATCCAGGGCGGAGAAACCGTCCTTCAGGTTGAGGTTGCGGCCGATCAGCTTGATTTCCCCGACCAGGTACCTGGCTCAGGCGAACGAACCGAGCCTTCGATCATTACGATAGCGTGCTTGAATTGCGGTGTGCCGGCCCAGGCCGAAGCATCGCGACCGGACGCAAAACTGTCGTACGTCTGCGACGAGTGCCGCGAGAAACTCAGAAAGAATCCGCAGCCGATCCCGAATTACCAGATGATTCGCGTTCTCGGTCAGGGTGGAATGGGAAGTGTAATGTTGGCACGATCCGTGCAGGACGGGCGTGCGGTTGCGATCAAGACTCTCCTTCCCGAGGTAGCGGTCAGTGAACAATCGCTGAAGCGTTTTATGCGCGAGATCGAGGTATCGTCATCCCTGCAGCATCCGAACATCGTCAGCTATATCGAACACGGAACGCACAACGGTATTGTCTATCTGGTGACCGAATACGTGACCGGGATGGACGCTTCAAGACTCGCGAAGCATCGCGGCGGCAAACTCAACTATAAGGAAGTGGTGAAAATCATCGAACAGACTCTTGCTGCACTCGAGTTCGCGCACAAGAAAGGTTTCGTTCATCGGGATATCAAGGAACAGAACATTCTGGTCGATGGAAATTATCCCAACTACCTTGCGAAGCTGACCGACTTTGGACTTTCGAAAAGTTACAAGCAGACCGGAATGAGCGGCGTGACGATGGTTGGTGATGTGGCAGGCACGATCGCTTACATGCCTCCCGAGCAAGTTCGAGATTTTAAAGAAGTGCGTCCGCCGTCGGACATCTACGCGGTCGGAATGACGGCTTACAGCTTGCTCACTGGTGCACATGCCCTCGACATCGGTCCAAAAGCCGGCGTCGCAGAAACGGTAAAGGCGATCTTCGAAAAACCGATCATACCAATTTCAAGTCGCGTTCCCGATGTCCCGTCGCGGGTTTCGACCGTTTTCGAAATGGCATTGGCGAAACAGGTGGATCGGCGGTGGCGGACAGCCGGTGAGATGCGGGAAGCACTGCTAAGCGCTGTCCAGGGCAGCTGATCGATCACCATCGCTCGCGATTCTGTTCGCGGCCAGAATCAATCCTATTAAAACCCAAAGATGCCTCGCGTCCTCGAACGAGCCGGTCATACCGTCGTAGAGAAACGCCGCCAGAAAAGCGATTGAAAAGCCGCGCAGAATATAGATGTTGTCGCCTCGTGGCTTCGCCAATCCGTTCCGCAGCGTCACGATAACGATCGCGATCATCCCCATCAGCCCGAGAATCCCGCCTTGTGCAGCAACGCTTAAAAACGTGTTGTGGGCGTCCGTCAAAATACTCCAACTTCCGTCGGAGTTCTGATACATGACGTCGGCGACGGCAGTACCCAATCCGTTCCCGGTTAGCGGATCGGAGGCGAACGTCTTCAAGGCGTCGCTCCAAACGAGGAGACGCGACGACGGAGTGATATCCGGCAGACCCAAAAGAGCGAACGGGGCGATCGCGAAGAATGCGAGCGCGATCGCTCCGGAGGCGAACAGAGCGACCCGGCCGATCGTCTTATTAGTCGACGCGGCCCAAACCCAGCTGCCGGCGACAAGAGCGACCCCGCCAAGCGCGATAGAGACCGTGAAGATGGCGGAGACAGCAATTGCAAATGTGATCGCTGCCGCGAGCCCGCTCCCGATCCATTTCATCTTCGCGGCGAGCAGAACGAATACGAGTGTGACGGTCAGGTAGTTACAAAACATGCTGGCCGAAACAAATGTCGAGCTGATACGAGGAAAATTGCCGAGAGGCACCGCACCGTAGTGATAGGTCAGATCAGGAAGCAGGGAACTCTCGTGTGCGAAGTAAAAAAGAAGTATTCCGACAAAAG
>JBDTSA010000144.1:0-5932 GCA_039931335.1 Acidobacteriota bacterium | reverse complement strand
TAGAAGAACGGCGAAATATCGGTGTAAAGTTTCGTCGCTTCCCAGAACGACCGTCGCTCGCCCTGAAATCCAAATGGTGTCAACGTTCGGTTGTACGCGCCGCTTCGTGCGATACCTGACCGAAAGAGGTCTGAATGCGCAAGTAGATTCGCCGTCATAAAAGCTCCGTAGCTGTGACCGCCAACGCCGACACGGTCCGGATCGACGACACCCATCTCGACGCCTTTATCGATCGCAGCTTTTGCAGAATCAACGATCTGCTTGATGAATGTATCGTTGACCGTCTCCGGATCACCGACGACCGGCATTGTCGCATCGTCAAGGACCGCGTAACCTTGCATAAGGAAGAACAGATGCGAGATTCCGCCGATCTGTGTGAAGCGATTAGTTGAGCCCGAAACCTGGCCCGCAGTCGCCGCATCCGTGAATTCGAGCGGATAAGCCCAGACGACGGTTGGAAGTCGCGTTCCTTCTTTGTAGCCGGGCGGAGTGTAGAGCGTAAATGACAGATCGATGCCGTCTGCGCGCTTGTACCTCACGAGCTGTTTCTTTATTCCGCGAAGCTGCGGTGTCGGATCGACAAACTCCGTGATCTTGCGGTTCTGTACCGCGATGCACTGCGTACCCGGCGGGCAAACCTGATGGAAATAAACATTTGGCGGCTCGGTCGTCGATTCTTTCCGTGTCAAAAACGTCGTACCGAGATCATCGATCATCCCAACGAATGCTTCGTAATCTTCTTTTCCCGACCGGAATATCTCTTCGGTCTTAAGCGTCTTTAGGTTCATCCGCCTGAAGAATGGCCGATCGCCGTCGGGTGAAGCACCGAGTCCGGTCATGAATACTTCGTCACCGTTCTGGCGGATCACGCTGCTTCCGTTTGGCAGAAGTTTCGTGACCGGAGTTCCGATGTCGTTGTAACGGTCGTTGACGTTGAGGTCCGATATCATCTTCACGTTCGACGGATTTCTATAGTCCGCCATGAAGATACGACGGCGCTGGCTGTCGCGGTTGTAATCGTAGAACCACAACATGCCATCCTTCTCTCCGAATATGCGTCCCTGATATCGCTGCTCGATCTTGGCGAACTCGGCCGGTAATCCGGAGAATGGTGCGGCGATCGTCATCAGCTTATCTCTCGGTGTGATCTTTTTTCGCGGATCGCCGCCGTCGAGAGCTTCCGCCCAGATGAGCGTCGACTGCTCGGTCGGTATCCAACCGTAACTTCTCGGCCCCGTCTGCACGCCTTGGATCGGGAGCGAATCTTGCAGCGGAATACTTGCAACGGTGTAGACGGGCTTTCCGTCGGCGTCCCAAACTTCGACCTTCCTCGGAAACCGAAAATACGGAAACAAGTATGAAAAGGGACGTTCGATCCGCGACGTCAAAATATATTTTCCGTCTGGTGAAATGTCGGCGTTGTCGAAGATCGCCGGTTGGCCGATCTCGCGGATCTTGCCGTTGATATCGATCAGGGCAAGCTGCGACGTGGCGTAATATTCGAACAGCTTTTCGTCGTTGGGGCTCTTGAGCAGGTCCTGGAATGTTTGAACTGCCCCACCTCGCCCGGTCGTTTCCTGAATGTTCGGTTCGTTCGGAGTGATGTTCTGGTAGGCCGGAGCGATACCGCGTTTTCCCGGAACTATGAAGGCGGAGATCGTGTGCGGATCTTCCCACGAAAATCCACCGAACGCCGTGTTGACGAAAACTTTCTTGATCTTCGTCGCCTTTGCGGTCGCCGCGTCGATTATCCAGAGCTCGACTCCGGCCGGCGTGATATTTCCTGCGGCGATATATTTCCCGTCAGGAGACCATTGCGGTGAAAATATTTGCGCACCGGCCGGCAGAGCGACGGTCGATTCCTTGCCGTCGGAAATATTTTTCAGTTTCAGGCTGACGGAATACGGCTGACGATGCTGGCCGTTCGTGTTCGGGTTTATCCTGACGCCGGCGAGACGCAGCATCGGCTGAGCAAGTTCCGAGATCGGCGGATACTGTAAGGGTTCGAGCAGCGCCATGCGGTCGCGCACGGGCGAAACGGAAACGGATGGGATCGACGGAGCGTTAAGCACATCCATGATACCTTTCGGCGGCTGCTTGTAGGCGCCTTGAGCAAGCAAGGAGGCGGGGAGTAACAGGAGTACAAATATTCGTGTAATTTTGATCTTCATTTTTTTCTCTTTGCGTCGTAACCGCCAGGTTTACTTCCGCCTACTGCTTTCTGCCTACTGCTTTCTGCTTATTGCTTTCTGCTTACTGCTTACTGCCTTCTGCTTACTGCTTACTGCTTTCTACTTTCCGCATTCCCTCAAGAATCTTCCCTGCGATCGTAGGGATCGGCTCACGATCGGACGCATGATTTTCAGTGAATATCACCAGCACGAATCTCAAGCCGTCGGATGTCTCAAGATACGCAGCGTCGTGACGCGACTTGCTTGTCCAACCGGCTTTCGACCAGAGCTTCGCATCCGTGATCTTTCTGTCGATCAGCATCTTCCCCGTGAAGCCCGTCGCCTGATTGTCCGGATCTTTCGAATCCTTGAACGGATCGCGCTTCATGGGCTCCATCATTTGACTACTGTGCTCGGCGTTGACCGCCCGGCCGAGGGCGATCTCGGCTAACAGACGCGCGGTCGCATTCGTCGTCAGCATATTTCGATTTTGGCCCTTGTAGTTCCGCGACTGCTGCTCGATGCCGTATGCGTCTTCGCAAAAGGTCTTTTGATTGACGTTTATTTTCGTGAAGCCCATCGACGAGAAATAACGGTTTACGCGGTTTCGTTTATACTGCCATTTCTCGAAGTCGGTCTGCGGCAATTCGGCTCCGCTCGAAGTGCCTGTCAGTACATCGAGAATGTATTGAGTCGCTTCATTCGATGAATCGACGATCATATCCTTGAGGCCGCGCATCAGCTCAGGCGTCGACTTCAGCTTCCCGTCCTGAAGCTGCTGGTGAAGCGCGGTCATGTAGAACATCTTCACGACGCTCGCCGGGTAGATCGGCTGATCTCCGCGAAACTCCGCCCACCAGAGTTGCTTGGGATCGCGAAGATCGATCAGCGTGGCGGCGATCTCTTCGGACTTAAACCCGCCGGCCGGATATGAATTAAGGACCTCGCCGATCGCGTTGTTGAGGAGCGTTCGGAGCTGCGGAGAATCTTGAAGATCCGGCGCATGGTAACCTGTCGGTGCTGTGATCTCGACGGACCTCGCGGACTTCTGTCCGAATGACACGGCACACAGCAACGCAAAACAAAGAACTAGTCGCAAAAACTGACGCATTAAATTTTCCCCAGGATTTCTTTACGGAACGAGATTTTTTAGAGTATAAACTAAAAGTCCATTCCAAAAAAAGACCGTTCGACACTCAAAGAATGACAGATGAAAAACTAGTTCGCGGACTGGGTCGATGGGATCTGATCGCACTAGTCATAAACACGATAATCGGGGCCGGGATCTTTGGCTTGCCTTCGAAAGTCCAGTCGCTGATCGGTAGCTACAGCCTTCTCGCCTTTGTCGCCTGCGCCGTCATCATCGGATTTATTGTTCTGTGCTACGCCGAAGTCGCAAGTCGTTTCACCGCGACCGGCGGCCCTTACCTTTACGCAAAGACGGCGTTCGGATCTGTCGTCGGATTCGAGGTCGGCTGGCTGCAGTGGATCGTTAGGCTGACGACGTTCGCAGCGAACTGCAATCTTTTCGTTACGTATTTTGGATACTTTTTTCCGTCGGCGGCGGAGCCATCTGTTCGAATCGCCATTATAGGTGCGACCATCCTCGCGCTGAGCGTGGTCAACTTTCTGGGCGTCCGGCAGTCGGCCACGATGACGAACATATTCACGGTCGGAAAGCTGGTGCCTTTGGTGTTGTTCATCGTGGTGGGTTTGATTTTTATCAGCCCCGCGAATTATTCCTTCGATTTAGTACCGGGCTATGCTCCCTTCTCGAGCGCCGTACTCTTGCTTATCTATGCGTTTGTTGGATTCGAGGTCGCCGTCGTGCCGGCGGGCGAGGTCAAAGATCCCCAGCGGAATTACCCTTTCGCCCTGCTTACGGCCCTGGGTACGGTCGCTGTCGTCTACGTTCTCGTTCAGATCGTAAGCATCGGCACACTGCCCGGACTCGCGACCTCCGAGCGCCCGCTCGCAGATGCGGCAAACTCATTTATGGGACCGATCGGTGCGGCGATCATCGTCGCTGGGGCGCTTGTTTCCATTCTCGGTAATTTGAACGTCGGAGTTCTGGGATCATCGCGAATTCTGTATGCGATGGGCGAGCACAATGAACTGCCCAGGTTCCTCAGCGAGATACACCGGCGTTTCAGGACACCCTGGGTTTCGATCTTGATCAACGCGCTGATCATTCTCATCCTGACGATCCAGGCCTCGTTTCTGACCGCCGTCGCCATCGCCACGATCACACGCTTGCTCGTCTACGCAACAACGTGCCTTTCGCTAATTGCGTTTCGTCGCCGGACAGACATGCCGCCCGCGCCATTTCTTGCTCCGATGGGAGTGCTCGCCGCGGTACTGTCACTCGGCCTGATAGTTTGGTTGCTAACGAACGTCGATTTCGCGAAAGAAGGTGTGCCTATCCTGATCTACGCGGGCATCGGCCTAGTGCTATTCGCCGCGTATAAACTTTTCGGGAAAAAAGCCGCGGAGTCGAATTCGTAATAATTGAAGACTCCCGAAAAACTCTAATCGTCGTCGCACTTATTCTCGCGGCGTGCTCAATAGTGCACGCGCAGACGTACGGATTCGATTTCATAAACATCGACGATCGTGCATGCGGCAGCGTTCCTGAAGTCGCAGCGAAAGCGCAAGGCGATCGAGTATTATAAAAAGGTTCTTTCTGTAAAACCGGACTCTCCTGAAGCTCGAGAGAGCCTTAAAAAGCTGGGGGTAAAATGAAGACTATTTCTTATCTATTACTATCAACGCTTCTGCTCTCAACGTTTGTTATTGCGCAAAAAGAAATTGTCCCCATCGTCGAGTTCGGACACCGCGGGCTTCTCGGCGGAGTGCAGAATGGCCGTTGGATCGCCCCGGCCAAGGTCGCCGGAACACTGAAGTCGGAGACTGAATTCATCCTCGCCGGTTGGAACGGAGTCGAAGAAGGCGGTGTGACATGGGGAAAGAAAGGCCCGCAGGAAGATGTTTGTAAGGATTTCACCCGGCTCGAATTTGATCTTGAACAGGATTACGGGGTCGCGATCGGCACTGCCGCGAAATGGAATCCGGTACCGAGAATCCCGAAGCTGATCGATGCGAACAGCGCGGCTTACAAAACAGTCGTGACAAACTTTCTTAGAAAGAAGGGGATCGCTCGCCCGGTCGTCAGGATCAAAGAAGCTTTCCGCGTCGATCTCGAGGGTGACGGCATCGAAGAGGTCGTGCTATCCGCTACCTATTACAACAAAGGTCTTTCGTCGGACGCCGCAGTTGGTGACTATTCTTTTGTGATTATCCGGAAGGCAGTTGGTAAGATCGTCACCGATCACCTGCTCCAGGGCGACTTCATCTTGAAGCGAGTCGATTTCGGCGCACCGACCGAGAATCACGTTTCGGCGATCGCCGATCTTAACGGTGACGGAAAAATGGAGATCGTGCTCAACGGTTTTTACTACGAGGGCGATTTCGCAAGCGCGTTTGAGATGAAGAATGGAAGGCCCGTGAAGATCAAAGAATTCGATATCGGATGCGGGGTTTAAGTGTGAGCTGTGAGCTGTGAGCTGTGAGCTGTGAGCTGTTAACTGTTAACTGTTAGCTGTTAACTGTGAACTCTGTGAGCTGTGAACTGTGAGCTGTGGGCTGCGAGCTGTGGGCTGCGAGCTGTGAACTGTGAACTGCTAACTCAAGACAAGCAGAACAATGAAACTGACTTTCAGTTCATAACTCATAGTTCATATTTCACACCTCACACTTAATCA
>JBDTSA010000143.1:0-5939 GCA_039931335.1 Acidobacteriota bacterium | reverse complement strand
AAGATAAACGGAACTTCCTTGCGCGGCTCGACGATCAAATCACGTGATGCTCGTGCGAAAGTCCACCTCGTGCAAATCGCCCAGGTGAAAACGCACTGATATCGACCGTTGTCGCTGCGCCTTGCGTCACGACCTCGGCAATTGTATGGCCTGTCCAAGCCAGCACATCACGCAATCCTTGGTGGCGTTCAATCATGTCCGACAGATGATCGAGTTCCGGTCCTTCAAGAGCAGAATGATTAAGAATCGTAGCCATTGGCGAGCTTACTTCAACCGAACGCGGCCTGTAGTCCCCTCCACGATTTTCACACTCACGATCTTATCCCCTCGCGCAATTTTATCTACGACTTTCATCCCGGTTTCGTTCACGCGTCCGAAGACAGTGTATCCGCCGTCGAGATGCGGCTGCGGCGAATGCGTTACGAACCACTGCGACCCGCCGGTATCTTTGCCGGACAATGCCATACCGACGGCACCGCGATCGTACGGAATCATGTTGATCTCGCAACGGATCGACCACCCTGGGCCGCCGTTACCGTCGCCGCGGGGATCGCCATCCTGCATGACAAAGTTCGGCACGACGCGGTGAACTTCAAGGCCGTTGAAATAACCTGATCGCGCAAGCTTGATGAAATTATCTACCGTAAGCGGCGCGTCTTCCGGAAGAAACTCTATCGTGAATGCTCCCTTCTGCGTGGTGACGATCGCCCGCGCACTTCCGTTCTTTCGCGACGCCGCGCGGCGATAATCCGTCTCGGAACTTAGTATCTGCCCAAGCTTCATTCCTTTCCCGGAGTACGGCCTTACCTCGACTAGTTTTTTGTCGTCCGAATACTGAAGCGCCGTCGGAAGCGATTGGGCGTCCTTGAACGCTTCGTCGCGAAGCATTTCAAGCGCCTTCTTTCGCACGAGATGATCAAGCGACCCGGATGCGACGGCAAGAGCCGAGAGCGATTTCCTTTTGTCGAGTTTGAAAAGTGCGTCGAGCGTCCCGAGTACAGCGTCGTTGTATTGGGTATCGTTCTGAAACGCGTAGTCAAACGCCTCGTTCAGCGCATCGAGATTTTCCTGCGACGAAGGCAGATCGGCGAGAAGCTCGGCCGCAGTCGCGCGAATAAACAGGTCTTTGTTCGAAAGCGCAGATCTCAGAACCTCGGCGAGGTTTGCGGTCTTGAATGCGGCGAATGCACGAAGAACATCAGGCCCGGCCTTGATCGTGTCGGCGTCTTTTACCGGGTCGGCTTCGGCATACGCCCTTGCGAGCGGGCCAAGGATCAGCGGAGCCTCGGTCTTCATCTGCAGGCCCTCTTCGTTCGTCGGCTCGAGCGTGGCAAATTCGCCGATGACCTGAGCGAGCGTGCTGTACTGTCGCCAACTGGTGAGCTCCGGCTTGTCGTTATCGCCGCGGCCCGGTGCGATGCGCAATCTCGCGATGTAAACCTCGGGTGAAAATCCGCGATCGAGTTTTCCGAATTCGCGAAACAGATTAACGGCTCGCTCGTTCCGCGTATTTGTCAGCAGACGCCCGAGCGTTGTCGCGATCTCGAGAAACTCACTCTGTTCGTTCGGAATAAAGTTCGGCTTCCAAGCTTTCTTGTACAACGCGAACAGAAACTCGCCGCGCTTCAAAAGCGGATCGGCAGCTTTCGCGTCTTTCAGGGCTGCCAGGGATCGAATTGCCGCGATACGCACCCGCGCATCTGTATCGGACGTCGCCGCCTTGATCAGAATATCGACGGACTCTATATCTTCGGCGGCGCCGAGAACGCGTGCTGAATTTGCGCGAACAATCGCATGCACGTTGGTTTCAAGCAGATCCCGTGCATCGCGGTTTGCATTCTTTGCCCGTAAACGCGCGAGAGTATTCAGTGCGTCGGATACAATCGCCGGATCCGTGTGGGCAAGAAACTTTCGCACGCCGTCATCCGCTTCCGCAGGCCGTGAACGTAACACTGCGGTGAGCGCCAAACGATGAGTGACAGCGTCGTTTTGTGAAGCGTTCAAGGTTGAAACGACGGCCTTGCCAAGGTCAATCGACTTCGGATCTTTTGCATTAGCTGCGACGATCTTTCCTGCTGCTTCGACCGCGCGTGCGCGAACGGGGCCCGGAACATTCGCCGCGCTCAAAATTCGTAATATCGCATCAGCACCGTTTACCGATTCGATCTCGCCGAGCGCAAACGCCGCCATCTCACGAGCCTTCGTGGACGGATCTTTTGCGAGAAGATCACTCAGCGTGGCGATAGCAGCTTGATTACCTATCCTGCCGGCGGCGAGCGCAGCACGCGTTCTGACATCGCCGTTGGGACTCTTAAGAAAATCTTCAAGAGTCTTGTCATAACGACGAGAATCCTCAGCTTTCAGAATTGCGATGTTTGTCGCAGTCGGCACCTGCGCGATCGCTCCGATCGCGAGAGTCAGTAGTGCAACGAAAAGAAAACCTGGTTTGAACATTGATTGTGTGTACTTATCGAAGCTTCTCTCTGCGAGCTCTACGTTTAATTAGCCGCACTCAGGCGATACCCAAATTATTCCTTAACGGTCTCGACGATCTCGTAGCTGGTCGTGATCTCCGCCGTCGGGCGGACGGTCGCGGCGACCGAACAGTATTTCGTGTCGGAGAGCTCGATCGCATCGGCCACGGCCTTTTCCGAAACGCTACGCCCGTGCACGATATGGTGAACGTGGAACTTAATGAACTTTCTAGGATGCTCCTCGACCCGCTCGCCCGTGACCTCGACCTTGTAGTCGGTCACATCCTGTCGCTTCTTTTGGAGAATGGAGATGACGTCGGCGGCGGTACACGCAGCGACGGAGACCAGCAGCAGCTCAAGCGGCGACGCAGCGGCCCGCCTTTCGCCTTTTGAGTCAATGGTTTGAGCATGACCACTCGGGGGAATTCCGATAAAAAATTCGTCGCCCGCGTATTGCACGGTGGCCTTGTATGTGTTTCCCGACATCAGATTTCTCCTCTATTTAATCAACTGAATTACGAAAATCTTACCACACGGCAATTCCTGGCCTTTTCACCGTTTCGGTCGAACAACTTTTGGAATAAAAAATGCTTCAAAACTGCCGGGACTACTCTCTCTATATCTACAGATCGGAGAATGTTATGAAACGCTTTGGTAATTTTTTAGCCGTGATGGCTGTGATCTCGTGCGTCGTACTGGGTACTGCGGGTTTCGCTGATGCACAACGCCGGAATGAACGGCAGATCCGTGACCTCGTTCGCTCGCTGAATGCACAGATCGACGATTTTCAGTACGGCCTCGACTATCAGCGTCGGAGCACTTCGGGCCGCACGCAGGATGTCGAAAACGTGCACGACAGCATTCGCAACCTGCAGACAAAGGTCGACGATTTCGAAGGGAATCTGAATAACCGCCGTGATAATCGCGACGATGTGCGCGAGATAATCAGCGCCGCAAAAGATGTTGATGCATACCTCGCGCAAAATCCGCAGAACGGGCGCATCGATACAAACTGGCAAAGCGTTCGAACAACGATCAATTCTCTCGCCTCGAACTACGGCGTGACGCCGGATTGGAGTACGCGTGTTTCAGCTATTCCGGGAACGACGAGAGATCCGGATGGCACTACGGTTCCCCCCCGGATCAACGACCCAATTCGAAATTCCGCACCAAGCAACGGATTGACGGGAACCTATCAACTCGACACCGGCCGGAGCGAGAATACGGCCGACATTGTTTCGCACAGCAACGTTGCCGATGCTCAGAAACAGGATCTCGAATCGAAGCTCGAAGCACCCGAGCAGATCGCCATCGACGTTCGCGGAAACGAGGTCACTCTCGCCTCATCGAAAGCCTCGCCTGTGACATTTACCGCCGACGGCCGTGAGAAAACCGAGCAGTTGAATGGACGAACCGTCCGCCTCAAGGCGACACTACGCGGCGAAGAATTGACGATCACGAGTCTCGGAGGGGACACCGATTACACGGTGACGTTCACGCCCATCGACGGCGGCCGCACATTGAAAGTAACGCGGCGTATCACGACCGATTATTTAAGCGAGACAGTTTTTGCCGAGAGCCTTTATAACAAAACCGAGTCGTGTGCCGGCCTCGGGATCGATCGAAACTCGGGTGGGTCAGATTCGAATAGTGGCGGCTATTCGAGTAACGATCCGAACGACCGAAACGGAACGAATCCGTCGCTATCGCAAGGCCGCACTGGTGATTTCATTGTTCCAAACGGAACTATCATCACCGGCTTGCTCGAATCGTCGATCGACACAAAGGTCACGCAGAACAACGACCGGTTCAAGATGACGGTCCAGTCGCCGATGGATTTTCGCGGTGCGACGATCGAAGGATATGTGACGGGTGTCGGCCGCTCGGGCCAGGTCTCGGGACGTTCAAACGTGACTTTCAATTTCGAAACGATCACGCTCCGGAATGGCCAGCGATATGACTTCGCCGGATATCTGCAGTCTGTAAAAGATCAGAACGGAAAGGAAATCAAGGTCGACTCCGAAGGAACTGCAAAGAGCGATAGCCAGACGAAAGAGACGGCAAAGCGTGGCGGTATCGGTGCAGGGCTCGGTGCGATCATCGGTGCGATCGCGGGTGGCGGCAAGGGGGCCGCGATCGGTGCGATCATTGGCGGTGGCGCGGGCGCAGGTTCAGTGATTGTTCAGGGCCGCGAAGACGTTCAGTTGATGAAGGGTTCGACGATCACGGTTCAGGCGACGTCGCCGAACGGATCGACGCAGCGTCAGCCGCGAGATAATTAAGGCGTACATGAATTGCCGCCCGCTTTAGCGGGAGGAAAATGCAGCAAATACATCTTGGCTTTAGCCGAAGAGGTTCGGCTAAAGCCGATTTTATTTCTCACAGCGCACCTCCCGCTAAAGCGGGAGGCAACTCATCCGGCAAGAGAAAGGATTCAGGTCGCGACGATGGATTGCTCGTCTTTTTCGATTTGTCTATCATTTCCTATCCGCTTCATCTGCTTTCATCAGCGGCTAAACTCTTATGCGTCCCCTTCCCGAAGAGATCGAACAATATCGCGATCGCAAATGGCGACGCGAAGACGCACTCAAGATCGAGACGGCCGAAGAGGCTGAGGCGATGGTCGAGGATCTCGGATTCTGTCTCGGATTGACAGACGCCCGAAAAAATCTCCCATCATTCTACACGGCGGTCTGCGGCCGCCGAGATGCCCACATGCCTCGGAATGTTCAAAAAGATCCCGAGGCGAGCGCCGCCTGGGTGTTGAAAGACGAAGTGATCGCGCGGGGCCGCGTCTACTACGCAAAGCTTGTGAAGGGACACTCGATGTTTCTCGCGCCGAGAATGATACCGGTGTTCAATGCGATTTGGGGGGTCCCGAAAAAGCGGGAAGAAAAGGATCTGTCAGGCAGCGCTAACAAGATTCTGAAAGTGTTACGCAAAGAATGGGAGATGGGCTCGGCCGATCTTAGAGCGGCGGCGGGAATCACGACGCGTCCCCGATTCACCAAAGCTCTCGACAAGCTGCAGCGGACAATGAAGGTCGTGCCGCAGGAAGTCCTCTACACGCCGAAGTTCACATACATCTGGACGCTCGCCGAAGCTCGCTTTCCAGCCGAAATGGAAATCAAGATGGCTCGCGACGACGCGGTCCGGGAGGTCGCCCGCTGCTACCTTTCGATGTGCGGTATGACACTGCTCGGCGATATGTCCCGCGCCTTCGGTTTTTACCGCTGGGAATCCGGCCGCGCGAATCACCAGTTGGTCGATGAGAAGTTTGCAGAGCGATTGGCGACGGGTGTGTATCACCTCATCACATAGCGACCGGAGTCAGAACCGGGAGCGGTAGCGCTAGCGGTAGCGACCGGGTGACACTCCGACTACCCCAAATATCAATCCTGCTTTCGAATAAGCAAATGCACCGCCCGCTCGCCCGGCACCGACTTCTCGACCTCGTATCCGATA
>JBDTSA010000142.1:0-5954 GCA_039931335.1 Acidobacteriota bacterium | reverse complement strand
ATCGGCAAGCCCATCGGAGAGATAGTCACTGTCGGCGGTTCCGCTTCGATTTTCGAACGGCAGGACGGCGATCGAATTGATCTTCTCATCGCTCACCGACGCGAAATAGCGATAACCGAAGAATCCGCCAAGAACGACGATCGCGAGCAAAAACGGCGCGGCGAGTATGCGTCTGTCGAACGAGCGAGACGCAGCGGCGGACACGTCAGAACTGCCGGCCGTAGCGGGCGGTTGAAGGATAGCGGTACGGAGTTCTGCTTCGTTTGTGGGCCGCGCGAAACTACCAGCTTCCGCATGTGGCTCTGGCAGGATCGCCGTCGCCGGCTCGTCCATCGACGAAGGGCCGTAGAGCAATTCCGCTCCGTCATCGAGACAGAACATCATTGAATTGTCATACTCACGGCCGCATTCAGGGCATCGTTTCATAAATTCCTGTTCCGGCAGGCCCATTCGTTTGAGAAGACTCTTGTACGGCGGGTCGTCGAGCAAGCTGTCCATTAGTCCAGCTAGTCATGCCGCTGGACGCGCCGTCAGGAAAACTTTTAAGAAGGCCCTCTGCGCATTTGATTGCGAGCCGGGTTTTGCCGCACCCTCCAAAACCGGTAATAGTGAGCAATCCTGTTCCAGTAACCAGTTCAATACAGTCATTCAGCTCTTTTGCGCGGCCGACAAATCGGGTGCGCTCGGCGGGCAAGTTACCGGCCACTTTTGTTGCGCCGCGCGGCTCGGAGTGAAAGATCGCCGTCACGGCTTCCTCGGATCCAGGCCCGTCGAGCAGCGCAGTCCCATCGTCGAGACAGAAGTTCAAAGTCTCGTCGGTGTAATTCCGCATGCACTCCGGGCATCTTTTCATCTTTACTCGAGCTTACTTGCTTGCAGCGATCACGCGCCGAACTGCCGAAGGTGATGGTCGACATGTTTATACGCGATCATCCCCCATTGCTTTGGCGACATCTTTCCGAAGAATGGGTGGCCTAGACATTTGTGATCGGCCGGTAGCTCTCCGAGCTTAATTATCGCGTCGATGACCTTCGCCTTATCGACATCAAAACCCATCGGTTTCCGTCCGTCTTGCTGCTGATCCATCTGCGGCGACGTCTTTACTTCTTTCGGTATCGGCAGAACGTAAAGTACCAGCGGCTTTATCAAAGTTCGCGAAAGCCAGCTGCTTTGATCAGGCGTCTGGGAAAAAAACGGCAGCTCTCCTGACTGGACCAAATGCGAGAGCATCTGAGCAACTGTCATCCGGCCCCAGGCCGGCTTTGCATCATCGCTCAAGGTATTTAGTCGCCCGATCAATCGCGCCCTGCATTTCTCATCTCTAACTGTTTTCATATTCTTTGAAGTTGTCGCGTTCACGGTTCTACAGACGAGGAGACGAGGAGAGCGAAGGCGCTCTCCCGTCTATTCCGCACTTGTCGAGTAACTCGATAAATTCCGGCTCCGACCGCAGCGGATCGAAATTAGGATCAACCCCAATCCACAGAAGCTGTATCGCTCTGACTTCCCAGGCCTTCGCGAGGTACTGGAGGGCCGTCTCCTTCTCTCCGAGCGCGGCGTAGATCACCGCAGGCCATTGCGGCGAGACATATCGAGTTTTCGACTCCGCCTCTAGCTCGGTGAGCAATTCACGAGCTTCTGCATCTCTCCCGGCCATTGCCAGGGCCACGCCGAGGTCGCCTTTCAAGGCGAATATTCCGCTCAGCGAAACTGCCTTGCGAAGATGATCGAGAGCCTTTTCGATGTTCCGGATCTGTCGATAGCTAACGCCCAGAACCCAGTGCGTGAAGAAAAAATTTGGCGCCAGCTCGAGGTTTTTCTCAGCAAGCTCGATCGCGTCTTCGTAACGGCCGGCAATGTACAGCGCCCTCGCGACGTTTCCGTTCAACGGCCCTGACAAGGGATCCAGCTCGAGCGCGATCCGCCCACGCTGAAACGCTTCGTCGAAACGTTTTTGTGTCGCGAGATGGGTTCCGTAAAGATACTGTGCCGTGACGAGTCTCGGGTTAAGCCCCACAGCCTTTTTGAAGTGATGCTCGGCCGACCCCAGATCGAACTCGAAGATGAGGTTATACATCGCCATCGAGGTGTGCGCTTCGGCACTTGCCTCGTCGAGCTCGATAGCTTTTAGCGCACTCACTCTCGCTTTTTCGCGGAGCACGTGTGGTGCGACTTCCTCAAAATACGCAAGCAGCGTGTAGCAGTCGGTGAGTCCGCAGTACGCCAGCGAATATTTAGCGTCGATAATGATCGCCCTTTCGAAATAGCCGATCGCCTTTTCAAAATCAGCCGGGGTACGCCGGTTCCAAAAAGCCCTTCCCCGCAAATAAAGCTGATATGCCTCAGGGTCGTCCGTCGCCTTTTTCAGCATCGCTGATCGCTCGCTCTGGAGAACGTTTACTTTGAGGGCTTCGACAACTGCGAGCGTGATCTCGTCCTGCACGGCGAAGATATCGTTCATCTCCCTATCGTACCGTTCCGACCAAAGATGATAGCCGTCCTCGGCATTCACTATCTGGACCATTATGCGAACGCGCTCGCCCGCCTTTCGGACGCTTCCTTCGAGAATAGTATTGACTCCCAACGCCGCACCTATTTCGCTCACGTTTGTGTTCGTACCTTTGAAAGAAAACGCGGAAGTCCGCGCTGCTACCTTCAGGCTTTCGATCTTCGTCAACGCATTGAGCAGTTCCTCGGCGAGGCCGTCGCAAAAGAACTCGTTCTCTGCATCAGCGCTCATGTTCACAAACGGAAGGATCGCAATTGAATTGGCCGCGTTCGAGAAGATCCTGGTTCTTTCGTAGCTGTTGCCGACAGACCCCGAAATGCCCTCTGGAAGCAATTTGGTCGCCTCTCCGGCATCTTCAAAACTTCGCGGGCCGTCCAGCAGGGCGGCTCCATCGTCGAGACAAAAGTTCAATGTCTCGTCCGCGTAATCTCGCCTGCACTCAGGGCACCGTTTCATAAAACTCTATTCCGGCAGATTCATTCGCTTCAGCAGATCCTGATATCTTTGGTCGCCTCGAAGTGCTTCAAACTGAAGCTGCCATCGGATCTCCGGCAGCTTTCCGTTTCGCGCTTCGAAGTCTTTTTCTAACCACTCAAAGGCTTTGTCCTTGTCGCCGAGCGCGACATACACCGCAGCAATATATTGTCCGATCGCTTCCTTTCGCTCGTACTTCGCATCGAGCTCCTTGATCAAATTAAGTGCCTCTGCTTTTCTTCCAGTCGAGGCATACACGTAACCCAGGTCGCCGAGGGAGATGCCCGATCTGTTCGCCAGCTCGACGGCCTTCTCCATTTCCGTAGTAGCTTCCGCATTCCGTCCGAGTTTCAAGTAGGACAGCGCCAGATATTGGTGGGCGGGGCCGAAGTTCGGATCGAGCTCAATTAGTTTGAGAGAATTATCAATACTAGCCTCGTGATTATTTTGGAGTTGATACAACCTCGTAATATTGACGGCGATGACGCTCGAGAGCGGATCGAGTTCTTGGGCCCGCTTTATCATCGCAGCCGCTTCATCGTTTCGTCCGAGACCTTTAAGGAGAATCGAATACCAGTGATATGCAGTCGGATAATTCGGATTGATCGTGATCGTCCGTTTGAATTCCTCTTCGGCTTCGCTCCATTGCCAGGAATGCTCATGAACAAATCCTAATGTAGCGTGAGGTTCTGCCATCTGAGGTTCAAGCGCCAATGCCCTTTCCGCGTAGGTTCTCGCCAGCGGTGCTGCTTCGCTTGTCGGCGTTCCGGCGTATTCGTTCAAAACCGCGTAACAATCCGCAAGACCGACGAATGCGAGAGCATAATTCGGGTCGCGATCAGTCGCAAGCTTAAATTGCTCGATCGCTTTCCTGATATTCAACGTCGTGCGCCTGTTCCAGTAGTAACGGCCTTTCAAATACGCTTGGTAAGCTTCAGGGTCGGCGGCGGCAGCCTTTGTGACTTTCGTTTCTTCGGCCCCCGATAACTTTGCTAATAGTTTTGTCGAAACGTCCTTCGCAATTTCGCTCTGCAGCAAAACAATGTCGGATTGCTTTCGTTGATATTGCTCGGTCCATATCACGCTGTTCTTTTGAACATCGACGAGTTCGAGGCTAAGAGTTAATTGATCACCGCGTTGAGCGACCCTGCCGTTCAGGATCGCCTGGACGTTCAGTTCCTTAGCTATAAGCTGGAGGTCTGTGTCCTTTCCTTTGTAGCGGAAGACGGCGGAACGGGGCTTGACGTCCAACCCGGGCAATCCGGACAAGCTCTTGATCAACGTCTCTGTCATCCCGTCCGAGAGATATTCAACGTCCGCGTTGCCGCTGTCGTTCGCGAACGGCATGACGGCAATCGACTTGATCTCTTTCGAGTTCGCCGACGCGAAGTATCGATAACCAACGAAGCTGCCGAGGAGTGCGATCGCAAGAAGAAGCGGTACGGAGAGCAATCGTTTGTCAAAACCGCGGGCCTTTTGAACATCGACTTCGTTCGTTCCTGTCGGCAGAACCGCGGTCTGGCCGGTCATATGGATCTGCGCTTGAGTTTCTGCCTTAACGGGAGCAGAGGTCGAGGTCAGAATTGCCGTGGCCGGCTCATCCATCGACGCCGGCCCTTCGAGAAGCGCAGTTCCGTCATCAAGACAGAAACTAAGACTGTCGTCGAAGTAGTCGCGGCGGCACTCTGGGCATCGCTTCATATATTGTCGGGACGTCAGGGATGGACGCGAGAATTATACGGACAAATGCCACTTCGTGCGAGTGTAAGCGGACGCGAAATGCGAGGTGGCGCATTCTTGCAGGACGGCATTTGCCAAGTTACTCGAACGCCATCTACTACGGACAAAGTTTAATAACCTATTCCGGCAAATTCAGCTTTTTCACGATTGAGTCGAATCGTGGGTCGCGACGCATCTCGGATCTGAGTCCGTCATATACGGGATCCAATCTAAAATCATTGATCAGACTGTTCCTTTCTCCCTCCGCTTTCACAACCGCGTCGATCGCAAGCTCGTTATTATCAAGTCGAACATATGCCAGTACATACTTCATGGCTGGAACATACTCGCCGCGGCGAGATTCTTCTTTCAGCTTTTCTAGCCTCGTCCGCCAAAGGGCTTGAACAGCCGGCCGAAAGCCGTTGGAGCTAAACGTTCCCTCAAGCAGCGTCGCGGTTTGGTCATCTTCGTAGATCCTTAAAGCCCTGCTCCATTCCAAAATTGCTTCCTTAAACATTCCTTTTTGCTCGAATGCACCGCCGAGAAATTCGTGTAGGGACGGGTTTTCCGGATCAAGTTCAAGTGTCTTCCGAATCTGGTCGATGGCTCGACCGAAGTCGCGGGTGCTATACAAAAGAATCGCGAGAACATAGTTATATCGGACGGAGAGTGGTTCGAGTTCGAGGACCTTCCGGATCTGTACGAAAGATTCCTCGATGCGGTCCGACTCCATCAGGAAAACCGCATAGTGATTGCGTCCTTCGGCGTAATTCGGATTCAGCTCAATCGCCGACCTGAGTTGTTGCTCCGCACCCGCTCGATCGTTCGAGAATTGCAACACGCCCGCCATGGCGTTATGGGCGTCGGGCAGAGTGTCGTCGAGTTCTAACGCTTTTTTTGCGGCTGCTTCCGAAAGAGGCCAGTTTTCGCTTGGTGGCGAGAGACCGGTTGCCGCGGCGAACCCGTAGTATTCTGCCAAGCCGGCATACGCAAGTGCATAGCTCGGATCTTTCTCGACTGCTCGTTGATAATAATTGCGACACTTTTCAAAGTCCTTCGCCGGAAATTTCATCCAAAAGTAACGGCCTCGTAAATAAAGTTGATAAGCTTCGGCATTTTGCGTGGAGTTCTTTGCCAATAGTTTTTCATCGCCGCCCGAAAGTTTGATCTCTAGGTTGTCCGCAACGTCTCGGGAAACGTCGTGCTGCAAAACAACGAGATTGGCGAACGATTTGTAATAAGTTTGTTTCCA
>JBDTSA010000141.1:0-5958 GCA_039931335.1 Acidobacteriota bacterium | reverse complement strand
GTTCCGACCCTTCGCGCCGTCTGTACTGCAGGAACGTCAGACCGATCTGTTCGAGCAGGATCATCCGTCGCCGTTCATGCTCCACGTTTACAAGATCCGCCCCGAGTGGCGCGAGCGGCTCTCGGCGGTGAATCACGTCGACGATACCGGCCGGCTTCAGACCGTTGCGCGGGATGAGAATCCGCTCTACTACGATCTGATCAAGACGTTCGAACGAAAGACCGGCATACCCGTCATCTTGAATACGAGCTTCAACGAGAACGAGCCGATCGTTTGCCAGCCGTCGGAAGCTATCGAATGCTTCTTAAGAACGAAGATGGATGTGCTTGTCATCGGATCGTACTTTTGTAAGAAGGACGATTGATTCAAAACTCCTTTGTATTTTCTGTTTGGTTTTATTTCATGTGTTTCGTGTGTTTCGTGGTTTGATTTCGTCTTTCGTTGAGTTGGAAGTTCCGGTCCATTTGGGGAAAGCAAAATCAAACCACGAAACACACGAAACACACGAAAAAGAGAGTATCTCTTAGTGTCGTGAAAGATGCGTTGCACTGTCGAACCTATTCCCGAGCTTAGCGGCTACACCGTCGAATGGGCCGAGGACGGAAACTATTTCCTCTCGCGTTCTAACATGCTCTTTCATTCCACCGACCTCAAGCCTCCGTTCGAAAAGATCGCCGCCATAAACGCTCCGGGATGGAAGTCGATCGTGTCAAACTTTCGACTCGCGCAACGCCTGCTCCGCTTCATGGTGACCAATGTGGTCCCACTCGGCAACGGCGAGATCTTCGTGACGTTCGACAAGTCGGTCGGGGTGATCCGCAATGGCCATTACCGCGAGCTGGAGCGTCTAGCCAGACCTTGTCGTGTGTTGCGCTCCGCATGCGCCGTCGATGGAAAGGGCGAGGTCTACTTCGGGGAATACCTCGCGAATGATGAGCGCGGACCCATGCGAGTTTACCGGTACCAGCCCGGATCCAACGAGGTCGATGTTCCTTACTTCTTCCCATCCGGCTCGATAAAACACATCCACGGAATTTACTTTGATTCGTATACGGATTCGCTCATTTGCCTGACCGGGGATCACGCGGGCGAATGCAGAATGCTAAAGACATCCGACGGCTTTCGGACGGTGGATGCGATCGGCGAAGGGGATGAAACGTGGCGAGCTGTGAGCATACTCTTCGGCGAGCGGGCGATGTTCTACGGCATGGACGCCGAGTTTCGATCGAATCAAATTTACAGACTCGATCGTGAGACGGGCGAAAGAAAAAGTCTCGGAGAAGTAAACGGAACGGTCTTTTATTCGAAGCAACTCGGCGAAGATCTCTTCTTCGCGACAACTGCGGAGAACGCTCCGAGCCAGACAGAGAACGTCGCCGCGATCTGGCATATCTCACCCGACCTCAAACTTTCCGAGATCGCAAAGTTCCACAAGGATTCGCGGCACGGAACGCTTTTCATGTTCGGCACGATCCACTTTCCGTACGCTAATAAGCTCGCCGACGAACTTTACTTTTCACTTGTCGGAGTGGAAGAAGATAATCAAACCTTCAGGCTTACTCGCGCGTGAGAGATGAGCCTGAACGGCCGTCACCGCACATCGCGTGTGATAACATTCGGGCATGAAGTTTCTGCACATCTCGGACGTGCATTTGGGCTGCACCCGCTATCAGCTGCCCGAAAGTCCGCGCGATTTTTTTGATGCATGGATCGATATTTTGCAGAAATACGCGATCGACGAGAAAGTCGATTTCGTGATCATGTGCGGCGATTTTTTTCACAAACGAAATGTGCCGCCCGAGACGATGAACTACGCGGTAGCCGGTCTCAACTTACTGAAGGAAGCCGGTATTCCGGTCGTGACCATCGAAGGAAATCATGATCAAAAGCACACCGACAGCGATTACAGTTGGCTCCGATCGCTGGCGAATTGGGACCTTCTGTATCTGCTCGAGCCGACCAATGAGAACGCACGGATAACGTACGAGCCGTGGGTCGATGGCCGCGGCGGATTTATAGACATTGGCCGGGCCCGCATCTTCGGCTCGCATTGGTATGGAGCGTCGGCGAACTGGGCGATCCCGATGCTGACCGAAGCGATAAAAGAAAATCGTCGCGAAGGAGCATTTCACATGCTTCTTCTTCACACCGACGTCGAAGGCCACCAGATGCATCCGATCCCCGCGCTCTCGATCGCTGCATTGTCGCAACTAAAATCAGTTACCGATTACGTTGGCCTTGGCCACACGCATATGCACTACGAGATCGACAACTGGGCCTTCAATCCGGGATCGATCGAAGTAACGAACATTTCGGAGTATCGTGAAACTCGCGGCGTGTTTCTGGTTGAGGTCGATGACGAGAACCGCGTCGTCGCGAAGCACATCCAGGATTACAGACAGCGCCCGTTCCAGCGAATTTCATTTGACGTCGACGGTTACGCTGACACAAGAGACCTGACGAGTGATCTCCTCGAAAAAGTGAAGCGAGAGGCACGCGTCGCCGTGGACATTGCGCCGATTATTGAGATCACGCTACGCGGGCAGCTCGGATTCCCGAACTCGCTTATCGAATCGAAAAAGATCCGGACCGATGCTCAGAAGATGACCGGCGCGCTGCACATTCGTTTGAAGAACATCGCGGTGCCTGTCGAGTACGCTGTTGCCGCCGACCTGCCGGAGGACGCCGGGCGTGAAAAACTCGAGCGTCGCGTCGTCGAAGATCTGGTCCTGAGAGATAACCGGTTCAAGACGAAGGTAAACAATATTTCCGATGCAGTCATCGGTGCGAAACGGCTGGCTCTCGGGGGCGAAGATCCGGCACAGATCGCCGAGTTCATTTCGCAAATGTTGTCGGAACCGCCTGTGGTAGCTGGCGAGTAATGGGAAAGATCTGGCGTCTCGCGGGTAAGTTCTCAAAATTATGTCGGAAGCATCGGATAAGGTCCTTGGTATAAAACAGCTTCCGTTGTTCCCCTTGCCGCTCGTCCTTCTTCCGAATGAAGTACTGCCTCTCCATATTTTCGAACCGCGCTACCTTCAAATGCTGACCGATATCGAGCTCCGCAGAAATCTATTCGGCGTCACCTTTTTTGAAGCGGACTTCATGTCTTCTGAACAACCACCTGTGGGGAGCGTCGGCTGCGCGGCTGAGGTTCGGGAGGTGAACATACTTCCGGACGGCCGCTCGAACATAGTCTCGGCCGGTATCATTCGATACCGCCTGCTTGAGTACGTCGATGTCGGAACTCCATACCTTAGCGGCGCAATCGAGTTTTTTGAAGATGAAGACGAACCGGACAATAGTGTTGAGGCGCTTGGCGATGAGGTTTTCGACCTTTTTGAGCGGATCGCCAAAGCGGCTTTTAAATTGAGCGGAAACCCCGGCAGTTTCCCCGAGATACCGAAAACCGATCCGCAATCGTTGTCATTCCTCGTGACTGCCTCGTTCAACCTCGACAACGATATCAAATACAAAATGATCGAGATGACCTCGACATCCGAGCGGCTGACAGAGCTTCGAAACATGCTGCTTCAGGCCGTCGACAGAATGGAATCCAATGCCGAAACGGTAAAGGCCGCTCAGACGAACGGCCATTCCAAAAAGAAAATTGATTTGTAAGACGAACTACATCGCCGGCGGTGGAGGGCTCAGGGCCTGGCGGAAGAAATCGATGACGCGTTGGTCGTAACTTTCGGAAAGCTCCAGCGAAGCGTTGATAATGCTATAGCCTGACGGGCTAAGATCTGTTTTCGATTCGACGGAGGAATTTCCCGGAAAACACTTGCTGAGCTTCGCGGTTGATTCCTGAAAGTTCGGAGCATCCAATCCACCGAGCAAAAGAACCTTTCGACCGGCGAGCGTTTTCGCCATGTCGCACGACGTCTCTCGCGTGAAACAACCTTCAAAGAAATAGGGACGGGTTCCGAGTTTGGCGAACTCCGCGGTGACAGAGCTTCCGAACGGGAAGCGGCTTTCGACCGTCGAGGCAAGCATGCTGTCGGCGTTGTGCGGAACGGAATCAAGTGCGAGCGCCTTTATGCTTTCATCGTGGGTCGCCGCCGCGATCGCCACGAACGATCCCATCTCGAGACCGTAGATCCCGATATCTTTACCGACTAGCGGAAATTGTTCCGGTGTTTTCAGAGTCCGCAGATATTCAATTGCCGCAGCCGTGTCATCGGCTTCACATCCGCCGAACGATGTATATTTCACGGCTGGATTTTGTCCATGGCCTCTTTGGTCTGGCATGAGGATCGTGAAATTTGTCGCTTCATTTAGTTTCACACCGAGATTCAAGACGTACGAGCGGTTTGCTCCGTACTTGTGAAGAAGGATCACGGCGGGTGCATCCTGCGCTCCGCGGAGCAGCCAGCCGCGGGCCGACGTGCCATCCTTGTTTACCCAATTCTCGTCCGTAACCTGAGCACCCCGGGCGCTCAGCATTCCGTAGATATCCGGGGTCACAAGATAGGCCGCGCTCACCGGATGTGCTGTCTCGTGGACGAGCCAAACGGAAGCGACACCGATCGCGACGACCAGCAGAACGAGGACAGGAAGCAGTAAGCGGGAAAAGCTTTTAATAAGGCGAATACTCTTTGCCATATAACGATGTTCTGAAGTGATGCAACTAAGGAAAGGTGAAGGGATTCTTAAGTGAAGCCCAAAAGGAAAAAGGCTTCTGATATGCCAGTCAAAATGTTACCATATCCGGCATCGATGGGGAAGATATTTTTAAAGATGTTAAACCTGAAAATTCCAGCATTTATCGTCGTATTTTTCGCGATTTCACTAAGCATTTCCGCTCAAACCCCGACGTCTTACGGCGGTACTTCGAGCGAAGGTTCGTCGGCGACTTTGTTCCCTTTGTCCCAGTTGAAAGAAGGAATGCACGGAAACGCTCGAACTGTCTTCCGCGGCAGCGAGCCCGAGGAGTTCAGTGTCGAGATCCTCGGCATCATCCCCGGAGCGATCGGCCTGAAGCAGGATCTGATCGTCGGACGGCTTAGTGGCGGTGGCGCGGAACGAACGAGCGTTTTCGCCGGAATGTCCGGCTCGCCGGTTTATATCGACGGAAAACTGGTCGGAGCGATCTCGTACAGCTTCCCTTTTTCAAAAGAGCCGATCTGCGGCATTACTCCGATCGAGCAGATGATCGCCATTTTTGAGAAGAAGGACGGATCGAAGATGACGGCTTCGGAACCGAAGCCTGTTTCGTTCGCGGAGCTCGCATCGACAACTTGGACCACTGACTTTCCAAAGAACCCGGCAGCGGCGAGCGGATTACTTGCGGGTGTCTCGAACAATTCTCTTCTGATGGCAGTTGCCGGCCAGTCGTTCCAGCCGATCGCGACGCCGATGACATTCACCGGATTCTCACAGGACACGCTGAATCTATTTACACCGCAGCTTTTGCAGGCCGGACTCGTTCCCGTCTCCGCAGTCGGCGGTGCGGCCCCGATCTCGCCGATGAAAAAAGCTGATGAGACGACGCTCGTCGGCGGCGATTCGGTTTCGATGCAACTTACGCGGGGCGATTACAGTCTTGCAGCGGCCGGAACGGTAACCTGGCGGGATGGCGACAAGATCTACGCGTTCGGACATCCGTTCCTGAGTCTCGGGATTTCGGATCTTCCGATGGCGGAGTCGCACGTTATAACTGTAATTCCGAGCGTGAACAACTCTTTTAAGCTTGCGGTCCCGGATTCGATGGTTGGAACGATGACGCAGGACCGTGCAACCGGAGTGTTCGGAAGACTAGGCCAGGCACCGAAGATGATCCCGGTGCGGATCAACGTCACCTCCAGCCGCGGACAAACAGATGTCATCAACTTTGAAGTAGCCAAAGACGATTTCCTGACGCCGCTGCTTCTGAACATTGCAATCTACAACACAGCGGTCGCTCAGGAAAGGACCCTCGGTGATACGACCGTCCAGATCGCCGGCGAGATCGCCATA
>JBDTSA010000140.1:0-5962 GCA_039931335.1 Acidobacteriota bacterium | reverse complement strand
CGCTCTTAATGTTGGTGGCGGTTCGGGCGATCGCGCCTGTCGCGGGCACGCCGCCAAAGATCACCGAGACGATATTTCCGGCGCCTTGCGCGATCAGTTCCATATTGGAGCGGTGCCGCGTTCCCATCATGCCGTCAGCGACAACCGCCGCCAGCAGCGATTCCAGCCCGGCGAGCAAGGCGATGGTAAGTGCGGGTGAGAACATCTCCTGCACCATGGACAGGCTGATCGAAGGAATATGCGGTGTAGGCAGGGAGTTCGGAACGCCGCCAAATCGTGACGCGATAGTATCGACGGGTAGCTGGAAGATCTGCACCACTGCGGTGACGGCGACGATCGCTATAAGCTGACCGGGCACCTTGTGCGTGATCTTGTTCCAGAAAATTATGATCAGCAGCGATGCGACCGCGACACCGACGGTGTAAATATTCGCCGTCGAAAAATGACGCCCGTACTCGATCCATTTCTCGACAAAGTCGGCCGGGACGCGTTCGATCTTTAATCCGAGAAAGTCGCCGACTTGCGACGAAAAGATTATCAGCGCTATGCCCGATGTGAATCCGACGGTGACGGGATAGGGAATGAACTTCAGAAGAGCACCCATTCGCGCGAGGCCCATCAGGATCAGTAGAACGCCGGCGATAAGTGTTGCAACAACTAAGCCGTCGTAACCGTGCTTTTGGACAATGCCATAGACGATGACGATGAATGCCCCGGTCGGTCCGCTGATCTGAGTGCGCGTTCCCCCGAGTACGGCAATGACAAAGCCGGCGAAGATCGCGGTATAGAGTCCCTGCTCCGGTTTGACGCCGCTCGCGATGGCGAAAGCGATGGCCAGCGGCAACGCAACAATGCCGACTGTCAGGCCGCCAGCCAGGTCACCGGCGAACATCTTGCGTGTGTAGCCCTCGCGGAGAATCGAGAAAAGTTTGGGTTCGAGCTTGCGGTGCATTGGAGGCGCGTCAGCAGCCGTTAAAATTGGCGACCGGTCTTGCCGGATTCGCGGCGTCAGATTTTACCCGCGGGTTTGACCCACGGAGAAGAGAATCAATGCGTCGTATCATCGACGCTTGAACGATCTGGAATTCATCCGTCGCCGACGCGACTCTGGTTCGACCTTAACGGTTTCGTGGGCTGAAGCTAACGGTTAAAGTCACGAGTTCGCTAAGCTGCCGAGATTCGGCCGGCGATCTCGGACGCCGGTAACAAGTCTTCATCGCCAGACTTCATATTCTTCAACTTCACCATGCCTTCGGCGATCTCACTTTCACCGAGAATGCAGACATAAGGAACCTTGATCGCGTCGGCGTACTTCATCTGCTTCCCAAACTTGTCGGGTTCGGGATAGACGGTGACTCGGATGCCTTTCGATCGCAGCTCATTCGCGAGCTTCAACGATTCTCCAATCGTCTCTTCGCTCCAGATCGTGACCATTACATCGGCGGGTGCAGAATCCGCGATCTCGGGTGGAAACATTCCGCGCTCTTCCATCACGACGAGGATGCGCTCGAGTCCGATGGAGAGTCCGCATGCGGGGATCTGCTCCTTGCCGAACATCCCGATCAAGCCGTCGTATCGTCCGCCGCCGGCGAGCGAGCCTGCGAGATCCGGTACGTTGATCTCCATGATCATGCCGGTGTAATACGAAAGGCCACGCGCAAGGCTTGGGTCGATCTGGATGGGGCACGTTGCTGCAAACTTTAGGACCTGCCCGATCTCCGTCAACACCTCGTTGCTGACGATGTTGATCAGATTGCTGACGATCGTCCTGTTCACATCTTTTCCTTCGCCGATTATCTGCTCGGTCTGCTTAAAAATGTCGAGCAGCATGTTGGAAGCCGCATCCGATATACCTCGATCCGCAAGTTCTTTTGCAACACCTTCGTGGCCGATCTTGTCGAGCTTGTCGATCGCCACAAGGGCGTCGCCATGCAGGCCCGCCGGAATGCCGGCCGTGTCGAGAATGTCGGTGAGAATCTCGCGATGATTTATGCGAACGACGAAATCAGCAAAGCCGAGCCGCGTCAGAATCTCACTCACCGCTGAGATCAGCTCAGCCTCGACGACCATCGAAGACGATCCGATCGCATCGACATCACACTGATAGAACTCACGAAATCTTCCTTTGGCAGGACGATCCGCCCGCCAGACGGGTTGGATCTGATATCGCTTGAAGAACTTCGGGATGTCGTTCTTTCGATTCGCGACGACACGTGCGAGCGGGACGGTGAGATCGTAACGAAGCGCCAGATCAGCGAGGCGGGAGTCAGGAGACGAAAGACCGGCGACCTCTTGCTCTTGTCTCCCGTCTCCGGTCTCTTGTCTCAGTTTTTCTCCTCGCTTGAGAATCTTGAAGATGAGTTGATTGCCTTCGTCACCGTACTTACCCATCAGCGTCTCGATGTTCTCGACGGCAGGCGTTTCAAGCGGCTCAAAGCCGTAGCCTTCGTAGACCTCTTTTATGATCCCGATGACGTACTCGCGCTTTCGCACATCGGCGGGAAGAAAGTCGCGCATGCCACGGGCTGGGTTTGTCTTAGACATAATTGATAATTGATAGATGATAATTGACAGCTGAAGCCGTCTTCCTTCAACTATCAATTATCAACTATCAATTATCAATTACTTACTGAAGAACGTGTAGCCGACGAAGAATAGCTGCGCATCGTAGCCGGGATTCTCGATCCCGCGGCTCGCGTTTGAGATGTGATAGAAGTTGTAGCCGAAGGTGATCGCCTTCTTGTTCGCGAGCCGGTACTCGATCCCACCGCCGCCGGCCGTGCTGAAATTAAGTTTCTTTCCCGTGACGTTCGGGATCGTCTCGGTGAACGGTAAAAATCCAAGAGCTAATCCGATGAATGGCTGGAGCTTCTTTCGCGGCCGAAAATTTCCCTGGAGGCCGATCGGTGCGACACCGACAGCATACTTCGTCTCGCGAGTCGGCGTGACAGTCGTTCCGGTCACGACCTTGTCCGGATAGTTGAGAACGACGACCGACGCATCGAGGGTGTATTTCAAGTTCAGCCAATCGCTATTATTAAAGCGCCGCGAATATCTGAGAGCTCCGATCCCGAGACTTGCATCCCATGTCCGCCCGCCGATCGCGAACGTTCGGACGGCCGGAGCATATCCGCCCCACACCATCAGCTCATTCTTTCCGGGTTCCTCATCCTGCGCGGACGCGGCGAAAGCGAAGAGCATGACCCACAATGCGGCGACGGCGATTATTTTCATATCTTGTCCTTTGAAAAAGAGGGGAAACGAAACGACGAGATTCTACGACAACGAATGGCTATTTGTAAAAGGATGAAAATCCGACATAAAAGGCTTTCGCGTTGTAACCCGGATTGATCTCGCCAATGTTTATGTCCGCGACACGAAAATACCGGTAGCGGGCTACTGTTTGGAACGATATTGACGGCTGAGTTCAACATAGTTCTGCCACGAACGCGAAAGGTTCTCGAGTTCATCGGGCGTGAGTTGGCGCTTCACTTTGGCGGGAGAACCCATGACGAGCGACTCCGGAGGGATCACCGTTCCGGGAGTCACGAGGCTTCCAGCGGCGATGAGCGAACGGCTTCCGATGCGCGCTCCGTCGAGGACGATCGAACCGATACCGATCAGCGATCCTGACTCAACATAACAGCCGTGCAGCGTGACGCGATGCCCTACGGTTATTTCATGTTCGAGGATCGTCGGATGATCTTTGGAGCTGACATGAATGACGCACGCGTCCTGGATATTCGTCCGGTCGCCGATGCGAATGTAATTCACATCGCCGCGCACGACAGATCCGAACCAGATACTGACATCCTCACCGATCTCGACGTCGCCGATGACGAGTGCATCGTCGGTCACAAATGCAGTTTCGTGAAGCCGTGGATTCTTGTCCCCGAAACGTTTTATCATCTGAATTTTCGCGCAAAAGCTGCGTACAGCTTCTCGAGCTCGGCGACCCGAAGCAGCTTTGCCATGATCACGAAGCAAACGCCGCCGAGAACGATCGGCACGAACGCCTCGGCGAATTTTACCGAGAAGGTCCGGGTCGGAAAGCTGAAATCGAGGTACCGGAAGCTGAAATAGCAGACGGCGGACATGACCGCGGATGCGAAGGCAATTTTTAGGAAGCCAGACAGTATGCTGCGTCCGTTCAGGCGCTTGATACGCGACCGCATGATCAGCGCGAGGGCGCCGAAATTGACGATCGCGACAACGGAAGTAGCGAGTGCGACACCGACGTGTCCGAGACCGTTCGGCCGACCGGCTTCCACACCGACTGTCGATAACCAGCTCATGAAAAAGTAGGAAGCCAATGCGTTGACAACTACCGACGCAAGGCCGATCATCATTGGCGTCTTGGCGTCGTCCATTGCATAGAACGCCGGTGACAGAACTTTGATCGCGGCATATCCCGTAAGTCCGATCGCGTACCCACTCAACGCCCACGCGGTCATCGGCACGTCGGATTCTCTGAATGCTCCACCATGCGAATAGAGTAGGCGGATTATCGGCTCGCCCAATACGATAAGGCCGCACGCCGAGGGAAGTGTCATGAGAAACACGAGATTCATCGACGACGAAAGAGTGTCGCGAAAGTCTTTTGTTTTGCCCTCGGCGGCGAGCCGCGAGAGTACAGGAATAGAGGCCGTACCGACCGCAACGCCGAAGATGCCGATCGGGAACTGCATCAAACGGAATGCGTAACCTAACCACGAGATCCCACCGTCGATGCCCGAGACGAAAAACGTGTTGACGAGAACATTTATTTGGACCGCCGAAGTCCCGAGGATCGCCGGCCCCATCAAACGCATGACGCGCTTTACGCCAGGATCGACGAAACTGACGATCGGCGAAAATCGAAATCCAACTTTGTACAGCGAAGGGATCTGCATCAAGAACTGTGCAGCTCCGCCGATCAGCGTACCGATCGCCATGCCGATGATCGCCCACTGGGCAGCTCCTTCGGGCACGATATTCCGATCGAGCGATGCGGCCCACGATCCGCCGCTTAGCCAGTAAGCGAAGAAGAGACCGAAAGCGATCGAAGCAATATTAAAAACTGTCGATGCCGAGGCGGGGATCCCGAATATACCTTTTGTATTGAGCACGCCCATCGCCACCGCCGCCAGCGCGACGAGGAGGATGAAGGGGAACATGATCTGGGTCAGCGTCGTCGCGAGCGCGGCTTTTTCGGGAGAGAAACCATCGGCGATAAGATTCACGAATTGTCGCGAGAATAGAATTCCGATAATCGTGATTATGCTGAGTACGATCGCGAGGGCATTCAAGACGAGGCTCGCCAGTTTCCACGCTTCCTCCTCGGTCTTTGTGATCTGGTAATCGGTAAAGACCTTTACAAAGGCGGCGGAGAGGGCCCCCTCTGCGAACAGATCGCGGAGAACATTCGGGATCCGAAACGCCACCTGAAACGCGTCATTCAAAAAACCAGCGCCGAAGTAATACGCGAATACTTGTTCACGTACGAGGCCGAGCACGCGCGAGAACATCACGGCGATCGACACGATGCCTGCAGATCTGGCGACGCTTTGCTGCTTCGATGGTTTGTGGTTTTCCGATGGAACAGAGTCTTCCGGAGATATCGGGTCGGCGAGCTCTTCTGGCTGTTCGGAGTCGGGAGGTTCTTGCTCGATGTCGTTCATTTAAGCCGCGTGGTTTCCGAGTGAAAGTTTGCAATATCTTGTGCAGATTGGAAAGGAGCGAATCCTAAATAAAACGCGCCTCGTAAGTTCGTCGAGTCGAAAAAGCAATGATATCTGAAAAAGGTCTTCATGAATTGCCTCCCGCTTCAGCGGGGGGTTGCGGAATAAAAGGATCCGGCTTTAGCCGAACAATTGATTTCGGCTAAAGCCGAGTGATGGGGGCCTCTGCACCTCCCGCTGAAGCGGGAGGCAACTCATTGAGGATGAAGCCGCAGGCAAGTCATTTGAGGATGAAGCCGCAG
>JBDTSA010000139.1:0-5965 GCA_039931335.1 Acidobacteriota bacterium | reverse complement strand
TACGCAATTTTCTACATCGTATGCGGTTTTGCTGCGGCCATCGCGCAGATAATCATGGGCCCGGATTCGATCATTCCGATGCTCGGCGCGTCGGGTGCTATATCCGGCGTCCTCGGCGGATATGTCCTGCTGTTTCCGCAACGGCAGGTCCGCGCGATCATATTCAATTTTCTGACGACGGTCCCGGCGTTTGTCGCGATCGGCATCTGGATCGTCTATCAGTTGATCGTTGGTTACATGACCGACCCCGGCTCAGGTGGTGTCGCGTATGCGGCGCACATCGGTGGATTTATTGCCGGCCTTGCCCTGATAAAAGTTTTCGCTTTAGGGCGGAAGGTCTAGTCACACAGTTGCAGGATCAAATCGGTTATCTTCCGGCAAGATGAATCCAGGGAGAACTCGGAATTCACCTTTCGGTAGGCAGCGTCGCCCGCCGACGCCCGTTTGCGCGGATCGCGGTAGTATTCGAGAATCGCATCGGCGAACGCTTCGACGTCGCCAAGCGGCACTATCGATCCCGCGTCATCCGCGACGAACTCCGGCATTCCGCCGGCGCCTTCAAAACATATAACCGGCTTCTTAAGACTTGCTGCCTCAAGACAAACCAATGGGAACGGATCTTCGCGTGACGTCAACGCAAACACATCCAGGTTCGCAAAGTAGTTCCCCGGTGTTTCCCGTGCTCCGGTAAGGAATACGCGTTTAAGTTGAAGCCTGCTGATCTCCCTGACCGCATGCTCGAACTCCACGGCAGAATAACCCGCCGCGCCGCCGACCCATATAAAGTAGATGTCCTCCAGAGACGAGGTCAGTCTCGCGGCGATCTCGATGAACAGATCGGTGCCCTTCCGAGAACTTACGGTGCCACTGCCGCCCACGACAAATGCATCGACCGGAATTCCGAGCGATCTTCGTACCGCCGCCGAATCCACCGCGTCTACCGGTTCCAATTCGGAGAACTCATAAACGATTTCAGTTTTGTTAGTTGCCCCGAATTCCCTCAATACCGCCTCGACCGCCTTCGATGCAACGATAAACAGATCCACCGACTTCGCGAGCTCGGCAAACCGGTCGGATTCGGGGAAGAAGCTTTCAATTATCGACCGCATCTCGTGGAGCCAACATATAGTCCGGAAGCCTCTTGCCTTAAAGAATTCCAGGTATTCCAGAGACCCGACGGTATTGCCGACGACCAAATCAAATTCCCTGCGGATCGGAGGGATATCGGCCAGCTTTAGCTTCGACTTGAGTCCAAGTCTGCGACGCAGAAATCGCCACCCGCGAACTACGATCTCCGGAAGCGGCGTCTGGGGAACGACATTAACCGTTGCCACATCCTCGTACGATGGGCGCAGATCGCCGTCGCGCAGCAGCAGCATTTCAACATCGAGTTCGGGCCTATTCTTTTTGATCCACCGCAAAAGGTGGAGAAGGACGATCGGTGCGCCGGTACGTTCGGCTTCATGACCGATAAACAAGATGCGTTTCATCGAAGGTTATTTGACGGCAGTAATGCTGAGCCCGGTGAACATTGAGTTTTCATAGCCGTCGAATTCGACCGGTTTCCTATCGGTCTTCACCAAAATTAGAAAAACTGGAAATAGCGCCCAGCTCAAGAGCTTGCGCGACACCCGTCCCATTTTCGAGAAGGTGACCCAAAGCCCGATCATTTGCGCGAGTGACATATTCCAGCCGCCAAGCGCTTTGATCTCGACACTCGTGAATCCCGCATCTTCCAAAAGCCGGCGCATCGAATACGGTGTGTACCGATACTCATCAGACGGAATTTCATGAAGGTTCCAGACGAACGGCACCGTAGCGAAAAATCTCCCGCCATCCCGCATGACTCGTCGGATCTCCACAAGGATCTTTCCGGGTTCCGAATGATGCTCAAGGAATTCCGTTGCCATGACGCAATCGACTTCCCCGTCGGAAAGCGGTATCCGGTCACCGTCCCATTTTACGTCCGGCTCAATGTCTCCGTAGAGCTGTGAAAACGCCAGATCCATCCCCAGATAGCGGTTGACGGTTTCGACATCCTCGATCAATTTTCGATACGGCATGGTACCGCAGCCGACGTCCAGAACCGTCCCGTGAAACTTACGCGTCTCGATCTTCACGCTTTCTAAAATGGCCGTTTTAGCCGTAAAAAACGGCATGTTGTGAGGCCGCGGCCGCATCGACAGAAAGTTAGAGTTCGAAGCTTTCACAGGACGATCACCTGAAGATGGGCTCATGTCATTGTCTCGGTTTTCCATTCGAGTATGGGTCGCACGACGCCCGGCATCGGCCCGGCGAATTCGCCTCGCGCGGCATCGCCATCCGGGCTGTCGATGACATTAAACGTGACCGCGTCGCGCTCGTTGAAATGGATCTCGTGCGGTTGATGCGTCGCGGCGGCGATCGTGACAAAGACAGTTCCTTCGGATAGAAAATTTCCGGGCACGGTGACCACACTCGTGTAGACGCCGGCACCGCGTTCCTTGTCCCGCCAGCCGCTATTCCAGTCGTGCGAGACAAAGATGGACGCGCCCTGTTCGTTATTCAATTGGATGTTCGGCACGATAACCTTGCCGGACTGCAGAACTTCGTATTCCATCTCGATCGATACCGGCTGACGAATATCGATCGATGAAGAGACCGAGCGGTCAGAGCGTCTCACGCGGGCCGATCGCAGGCGAACGACCTCATTTCCAGGTGCGGTATCCGGTTCCAGCCAGATCTTCTCGGCGCCGGTCTGCGATTGTTCGTGGAGATACTCACCGACGACGTGCTTCGCTTCGCCGTCGCTTCGGAGCTCGCCATCCTTCATCCAGATGACGCGGCGGCAGAGGCGTGTGATCGATTGCATGTCATGCGACACGAAGATCACGGTCCGCCCCGATTCGCCCACGTCGCGCATTTTTCGTAAACACTTTCTCTGAAAGCCGACATCGCCAACGGCGAGAACTTCGTCGACGATCAGGACTTCGGGATCGAGGTGCGCGGCGACCGAGAACGCGAGCCGCATATACATCCCGGTCGAATAATGTTTGACCGGTGTGTCGAGGAACGTTTCGATCTCCGAGAACGCGACGATCTCGTCGAACTTCTTCTCGATCTCGGCGCGTTTCATCCCGAGTATCGCACCGTTCAAGTAAATGTTCTCGCGGCCTGAGAGCTCGGAATGAAATCCCGTCCCGACTTCGAGAAGGCTTCCAACTCGCCCGCGGATCGACGCAGTTCCGCTCGTCGGTTTTGTGATCCGCGAAAGTATCTTCAGCAGCGTCGATTTGCCGGCGCCGTTGTGTCCGATCAGCCCCAGCGTCTCGCCCTCGCCGACCGAAAAGCTGACGTCACGCAACGCCCACAGAATCCGCTTTTCGTCATCACGCTCAAACATGCTGGTGAGCATCTCGCGAAACGAGTACGGCTGCCGGGATCCGAGCACGTAGCGCTTCGATAGATTTTCCGCGTTGATTACCTGCATCAAATAAGATCGGCGAACTTGTCCTCCATTTTTTTGAAAATGAAAAGAGACAGCAAGGTTAGAACAGCAAGCGACGCGCACGACACGCCGATCAACTGCCAATCGAACGGCAATCCGAAAAGCGCGCTTCGAAATCCCTCGAGGATCCCGGTCAGCGGATTCAATGCGAAGACGAGCCGCCATTTTTCCGACAGCAAACTTGCCGGATAAAAGATCGGCGATGCGATCATCCACACCTGCAGCATGAACGGCAACGCAAACTTCACATCGCGGAAACGCACGTTGAGCGCCGAGAAGAGCGTTCCAAACGCGACTGCAAGAACGAGCGTTAAAAACACGAACAGCGGTGCAGCGACTATCTGCGATGTCGGCGACGCTCCGTAGTAGAACATCAAGATCACGAGGATGCCGAGTGAGAAAAGCAGGTCGAAAAGCGTAGCAAGCGCGGCGGCGAGCGGTACGATCAGACGCGGGAAATATACTTTTGTAATGAGGCTCGTGTTGTTTACGAAGCTGTTACTCGCGAGTGAGATCGATGTTTGGACGAACAGCCACAGACCCAAACCGCTGAGCGCGAAAAGCGGATATGGAACGCTCTTCGTATCGAATCGCGCGAACGTGCTGAAGATGATCGTGAAGATCGCGGTCGTCAGGACTGGCTGCAGGACGACCCAAGCGACACCGATCAACGTTTGTTTGTAACGGATCTTGATGTCGCGGAGCGTGAGGAAATAGAGCAGCTCGCGATACTTCCAGATCTCGCCGAGATCGAGCGAGGCGACCGAGCCTCCGGGCTTTATGTATGTGACTTCCGTGCTATCGGTCATCTCTTCATTGCGTCCTCTAGCGTGCCGAATCGAACCGCCGCACTGTTCTGCCTACGACGACGATTCCACTGAAACAGCGATCCGGGTAACGCGAGACGTAAAGCGGTCTTGATGATCTCGGTCAACGATGAAGCTCCGCGAATGTTCTCGAGAAAAAGTTTTGCTCCCTCTCGCCGAAAGCCGTGACGGGCGAAGTTCGCGGCGGCGGCGAATTTCATTTGCGACTGTGTGCGTTTCAATTCATCGGGCGAAATACCGAGTGTCGGGGCGATACGGTCTTGTGCGGCGATCATCTCGGGAAACATGTCCGGCAAATTCGTGCTCGCGTTATCTCCGTGTCGGCGCCAGCCGCATAGAATCTTTGAGTTGTGTGCGAATTCGCCTTCGCCGGAAAGCTTGAGATACATTTCGTAATCTTCGAGCCGCGCGTCTTCGTTCCAGCGATGCCGCGCGAGTGCGGTCCGGCGATACAAAACTCCGGGCGATGAAAACACTGCGCCGCGGAGCAAAACCGGAAGCAGATCGCCATCTGCAAACTCGCTCCACTCATCGGTCGAATCTACGATGCGATCATTCCCGTCGATGACATAGGCGTGGGAAAATGCGAGAACCGCGTTCTGCCTGCTGTTAAGGAGTCGCGTCTGTTCGTCGAGAAACGCCGGAAGCCACAGGTCATCCGAACCGACGTATGCGAAGAACTCGCCGTCAGAGTGCGCGAACGCTTCGTTCAGGGTTGCGCACAATCCCCGGTTCTCGCGGGCGATGAGTTCGCTTTCGAACGGACAGTCACGCAGCACGCGTTC
This sequence comes from Acidobacteriota bacterium, assembly GCA_039931335.1. Taxonomy (GTDB): domain Bacteria; phylum Acidobacteriota; class Blastocatellia; order Pyrinomonadales; family Pyrinomonadaceae; genus OLB17. The sequence continues at coordinate 866 of JBDTSA010000139.1, read as the reverse complement.
AATGATCGCCGGAGATCCGTCGGTCGATCCGTCGTCGATGACAAGCAGCTTCTTCGGCGGCAGCGTCTGATCTATAATCGACCGCAGGCATTTCTCGACGAACGGCGCATGATCATACGACGGGACGACCGCAAAAACTTCAGCCCGCTTTTCTGTTTCCGGCGACTCCATCTGTCAGATTTCAATAGGAAATGAGAACATATTTGCACTGGTTTGTCATTCAACTCTACGCCGGCATCTCGGCCGTTTGAACTAGAGGCCGCGGGATATTGCGTCTTCATCTTTGCGCCTTTGCGACTTTGCGGGAACTAACAGTTTTGTTTTCCCGCAAAGCCGCAAAGACGCAAAGACGAATAGAACTGAGACACGACAAGAATGAAGGTTCTCCATCTACTCGATTCCGTAAACCGCGGCGGTGCCGAAACACAGGTTCTGGATATCTGTCGTAACGCATCGCGCTTCGGGCTGGAGATGACGTTGGTCGCCGGTGGTGGCGGCGTTCTCGAGAACGATTTTCGCGATTCGCGTGTCGAGTATATTCGCCTCGATCGTAAACTGCCCGTCGATCTCTACTTCGCGTCGCAGCTTCGCAAGATCATAAAAGAACGCGGCATCGAGGTCGTCCACGGTTATCAAGCGGTCGACGGGCTCCATCTCTATCTTGCGACACGCGGATTAAAGAATGTGAAGCGCGTGCTCAGCTTTCAGGGATTTATTCCCGGACGAAAAAATCGCATCACCGCAAAACTGATCGCGCCCCGGATGCACGCAAATATCTCGGTTAGCGAAAGCCTGTTCACGTATCTCAACGACATCGGTATCAAGCGCCGAAAGAACTTTCACGTCGTATACAACGGAGCGGATGA